>CAYFSB010000123.1:0-1230 GCA_964345655.1 uncultured Oscillospiraceae bacterium | reverse complement strand
GAGCTCACTGTCCACCTCCAGATACCTGGAGGCGTTTATCATAAGCTCAGAGTTCAGAATGTTCTTTGAGCCGTCCAGATTGAAGTACATGTGGCTAGTGGGGGCAAACACCGTGTCCATATCGCTCTCCCCCTCAAAATCAACGCGCAGCGTGTTGTCCCTCAGCGTGTATGTGACGGCGGCGGTAAGATTTCCCGGAAAACCGTTGTCACCGTCGGGGGACAGCAGCGTAAAGCGCAGGGAATTCTCTCCGCTCTCGGCTGTCCAGCGGCGCTTATCAAAGGAATCCGGGCCGCCGTGGAGCTGATTTTGCCCCTCATTCGCCAGCAGAGCATAGTCCCTGCCGTCCAGCGCAAAGCGGGCGCGGCCTATACGGTTGGCATAGCGGCCAATGGCGGCGCATATGTATGCGGAACCTTTAAGGTAAGCCTCCGCACTGTCATAGCCAAGCACGGTCTGCCGCCCCATGAACCGAAGGCCTGTGATGGTGGCGCCCAGTGTCGAGGCATCAAGCTCAAGGTCTCCGGACTGCAGAATATATTTCTCATACCCATAAAAATCTTCTTTTCTTAACATGTCAAAACCCCCTGTTTTATGTGTGCGTATGCCTATTGTACTACTAAAATGAATGCTTTTCAATTAACAATCCTTTCTCTTGTTACCTGAATATTGGTGTGATATAATGCCAATAAGCAAGGTTGTTTTTACATCTTATTATTACGAATTTTAGGAGGTAGCCATGCTGACAAACGATTATCTTAAGAGAGTTTACGCAGAAGTGGGAAAGCGGGACGGGCATGAGCCTGAGTTCCTTCAGGCTGTGCGGGAAGTGTTTGAGTCGTTGGAGCTTGTCATTGACAAGCATCCGGAGTGGGAAAAAGCAGGCCTTATAGAGCGTTTTGTTGAGCCTGAGCGGGTTGTGGAATTCCGCGTGCCCTGGGTTGATGACAGCGGCAAAGTCCGTGTGAACCGGGGCTACCGTGTCCAGTATAACTCCGCCATTGGCCCATACAAAGGCGGGCTGCGTTTCCATCCCTCAGTGAATCTCTCCGTTATCAAGTTTCTTGGATTTGAGCAGGTGCTCAAAAACTCCCTTACCACACTGCCCATGGGCGGCGGCAAGGGCGGCTCAGACTTTGACCCCAAGGGCAAATCCGACGCCGAGGTCATGCGCTTCTGCCAGAGCTTCATGACAGAGCTGTATCGCCATATCGGCCAGTTTACAGATAC
>CAYFSB010000122.1:4149-5581 GCA_964345655.1 uncultured Oscillospiraceae bacterium | reverse complement strand
GGGAGGGCCTTGAGCGGGCGGCCAAGATGATAATCCGCATAGCCCTGCTCATATCCGGCACCTTCCTTTTGACCTATACCACAAGCCCCATGGCCCTGACGGACGGACTTGAGCTGATGCTCAACCCCCTGAAGAAGATAAAGATCCCAGTGCATGAGATGACCATAATGATGAGCATGGCGCTGCGCTTCATACCCACTCTCATCGAGGAGACGGACAAGATAATGTCCGCCCAGAAGGCCAGAGGCGCGGATTTTGAGACGGGGAGCCTTGTTAAGCGCGCAAAGGCGCTGCTGCCTATACTGGTGCCGCTGTTTGTGTCGGCCTTTCGCCGGGCGGACGAGCTGGCAATTGCCATGGAGAGCCGCTGCTATCACGGCGGCAAGGGCCGCACCCGTATGAAGCAACTGAAAATGCAGCTCAGGGATTATCTGGCGCTGCTGACAGGCGCCGCATTTTTGGCGGGCATGATAGTTTTGAAGAAATTTGGACTATAATCTATGCAGATGAGAAATATTGCTCTGCGTCTCCGGTATGACGGCAGCCGGTATCACGGCTGGCAGATACAGAAAAACGAGATAAGCGTGGCCCAGACTCTGGAGGAGGCGCTGAGCCGGGTGTGTGAGCAGCCGGTGAGGGTGGTGGGCTGCGGCCGGACGGACGCGGGAGTCCACGCCCTGCGCTACTGCGCCAATTTCCATACGGACAGCCGTATTCCGGTGGAGCGGCTGCCGCTGGCGGTGAACTCCCGCCTGCCTGGGGATATAGCGGCGGAGGCCGCCGTGGAGGCGCCGGAGAGCTTTAATGCCATAGGCTCATGTATAAAAAAAGAATATATCTACAAAATACTAAACAGCAATATCCGCGACCCCTTTCTGGAAAAGCGGGTGTGCTTTTACCCGCAGCATCTGGATATGACCCTGATGCAGGCGGCGGCGGCCGCCTTTGAAGGTACACACGATTTTCGTGCTGTGCGCAGCGAGGGCACCAAAACCAAAACCACCGTGCGCACAGTATATTGGTGCAAAGCCGAAAAAGAGGGGGACATCATAACCGTGTCCATCTGCGCGGACGGCTTTCTGTACAATATGTGCCGGGCCATGGTGGGCACCATGGTGTACGCCTCCTACGGAAAGCTGGCTCCTGAGGATATACCGGCGCTGCTGGAAAAAGGCGACAGGCGGCTGACAGGCCCCACAATGCCGCCCCAGGGCCTGTATTTGAACAGAGTCTGGTATGAAGACCCTGTTGGGCAAATGTTTTCCAGATAATGAACATATATTTGTTCATAAATATGTGATATACTATATACTATACTGATACCTGAGGGTCGTCTCCGCGGCAGAGCGGCGGAAGCCTGTCGAAAGCTATTTTGGCAGTCACCTGCGGCAAAGCCGCATTCCACCTTGGTCCAGATCTTATCCTCCGGCAC
>CAYFSB010000122.1:0-4139 GCA_964345655.1 uncultured Oscillospiraceae bacterium | reverse complement strand
GAGATTACATATGAGAATTGTTATTGATATTGTTCTTTTGATAATAGTCGCGCTGTGCACCTGGCACGGATATAAGAAAGGTCTTGTGGCCGGGGTGGCGGGGATCCTCGCAGTTGTCATTGCCCTGTTCGGCGGCAGCCTTCTGTCCTCGGCCTATGCCCATGAGGTGGTCCCGGCGCTGGAGCCGTTTGTGGACGGCTATGTGGACTCCCAGACCAACAGGGATGCGGCGCTGGAAAAAATGGGCTATGGCAGCAGCGACCTGTCGCTGGAAGACATTCTGGCTCAGGACAGCTCACTGCGCTATGACTATGCCTATGAGAGCATTACCGGCATTGACTTTTACGAAAAGCGCGCCGAGGAGCTGGCGGATAAGGCCGTGGAATATGCCGACGACAACGGCGTCAACATGACAGAGGCTGTAGTGGCGGTACTCTGCGATACCATAAGCTATGTGGCGGGGCTGACGCTGGCCTTCCTGATCATATTGATCCTGCTGATAGTGATAGGGAATATAGGCAATCTGTCTATCAGACTGCCGAATATGGAGTTGCTGGATGAGATCGGCGGCGGGGTGATGGGCTTTGCAAAGGGCTTTTTGTACTGCATCCTGCTGTGCTGGCTTTTGAGCTTCTTTGGCATAGTGATAGGCGTGGATACCCTTAACAGCACCATGTTGGGGAAATTGTTCCTGTCGTTCAGATTTATTACGAACGGTCTGCTCTGATTTTCAGCGTGCCCGGATCAAAGATCCGGCAGATAAAGCTTGCGGGAGAGGTCACAGAGATTTTTCCCGCAAACTGAACCGGGAAAAACCCGGCCAAATTTACACCGGGAGGTAAACATGCAAACTACAATGTGTTCCCGCTGCGGAAAAAACGTGGCGATCATATTTATTACCAAGATAGAAAACGGCCAGACCAAAAATGAGGGTCTGTGCCTTAAGTGCGCCCGTGAGCTGCACATAAAGCCCGTGGACGACGTTATAGATAAGATGGGTATCTCCGATGAGGATCTGGAAAACCTCTCCGGGGATATGATGAACGCGCTCAGCGGCGCGGAGGATCTGACCACAATGGACAGCGACGACGGGGATGAGGACGAGGAGGACGACGGCAAGACCGCGACCTTCCCATTTCTGAACAGACTCTTCGGCGGCCCCGGCGGGCAGAATCCGGCGGACAGCGCCCCTCAGGGCGACAGCAGCCGCAGCCGGCAGGAGAACAGAGACAACGGAAAACAGAAGCGGAAGTTTCTGGATAACTACTGTATCGACCTGACGGCCAGAGCCAGAGACGGCAAGCTGGACTCCATGATAGGCCGCGAGGAGGAGCTGGAGCGGGTCATACAGATACTCAACCGCCGCCAGAAGAATAACCCCTGCCTCATCGGTGAGCCCGGCGTCGGCAAGACCGCCATCGCCGAGGGCCTTGCCCAGCGCATTGCCATGGGTAACGTCCCGGTAAAGCTGCAGGATAAGCAGGTATTTCTGCTGGATCTGACAGCCCTTGTGGCGGGCACCCAGTTTCGCGGCCAGTTTGAAAGCCGCATGAAGGGGCTTATAGAGGAAGTGCGCAAGCAGGGCAATATTATCCTTGTGATAGACGAGGTACACAATATCGTGGGCGCGGGAGACGCGGAGGGCAGCATGAACGCCGCCAATATTCTCAAGCCCGCCCTGTCCAGAGGCGAGATACAGGTCATCGGCGCCACCACCTTTGCGGAGTACCGCAAGCATATTGAAAAGGACTCCGCCCTTGAGCGCCGCTTCCAGCCGGTGACGGTGAATGAACCCTCCATTGACGACAGCATACAGATAATCCGCGGTATCTCCCATTATTATGAGGACTACCACGGCGTGAGCATTTCCGACGAGATGTGCCGCCAGGCGGTGCTGATGAGCGAGAGGTATATAACAGACAGGTTTCTGCCCGACAAGGCCATAGACCTGATAGATGAGGCCTGCTCGGATGTGAACCTGAAAAACGCGGATATAAACCGGAGAATGCTGGACGAGAGAGAGCTTGAGAATGTCCGGTTTGAGCGGGACGCGCTGATGTCTGCCGAGCCGCCCAAGGGCGAGAAGTTCACCGACGAGATGCTGGATAAGCGCTATGCCCGCATAGCCCAGCTGAGAAGCCGGGAGATCCAGCTCCAGCAGGAACTTGACGCGCTGGCCGCCAAGGGCAGGCCGGAGCTGACCATAGATAATCTGGCCCGCATCATAGAGCTGTCGACCAAGACCCCCGCCTCCAGCATCAGGGAGGATGAGCTTGAGCGGCTTGCCAATCTGGATGAGCGGCTGAAAAAGTATATCGTGGGTCAGGATGAGGCCATCAACTCCGTATGTGCCGCCATAAAGCGCAGCCGGGTGGGGCTGAAGGTCAAGCGCAAGCCTGTGAGCTTCATTTTCGTGGGCGGTACGGGCGTTGGCAAGACGGAGCTTGTAAAGCGGCTTGCCGCCGATATGTTCGACACCCCGGAATCCCTTATCAGACTGGATATGTCGGAGTTTATGGAGAAGTTCTCCGTCTCCCGCATTATCGGTTCCCCTCCGGGCTACGTGGGCTATGACGAGGCGGGCCAGCTCACCGAGAAGATACGGCGCAAGCCTTATTCGGTGGTGCTGTTTGACGAGATAGAGAAGGCTCACCCGGATGTTATGAACATCCTCCTGCAAATTCTGGACGACGGCCGGATAACCGACGCCCAGGGCCGGACGGTGAACTTTGAAAACACCATAATCATCATGACCACCAATGCCGGCAGCAACAACAAGACCGGCAGCGTGGGCTTTGGCGGCAGTCTCAGCGATATGAGCCGGGAGCGCGCCATGAAGGCGCTGAACGATTTCCTGCGCCCGGAGTTTATCAACCGTGTGGATGAGGTCGTCTGCTTCAACCAGCTCAGTGAGGAGAATTTCCGCTCCATCGCCGCCCTTATGCTGGGCGAGGTGGCAGGAGTTCTGGAGAGCAAGAGCATGGAGCTGAAATGGGATGAGAGCCTTATAAACTATCTGGTTGAGAAGGGCTACTCCGTCACCTATGGCGCCAGAAACCTGCGCCGCCTCATACAAAAGGAGATAGAGGACGTCATTGCCCAGCGTATTATCCAGGAGCGGGGCCACCCGGTCAAGACCATCACCCTGTCCGCCAAAGACGGCAAGGTGTGCATAGACTGCTGAGAGAAAAGCATTTCTGAACAGGAAAAAATGTTGAGGAGCCGATTATCATGACAGACAGGATACAGATAATCCGCGGCGATATCACCTGCCAGAGCGTTGACGCAATAGTAAACGCCGCCAACTGCTCCCTGCTGGGCGGCGGCGGTGTGGACGGGGCCATTCACAGGGCTGCCGGGCCGGAGCTGCTGGCCCAGTGCCGGACGCTTCACGGCTGCGAGACCGGAAAGGCCAAGATAACCGGGGGCTTTGCCCTGCCGGCAAAATATGTCATCCACACCCCCGGCCCTGTGTGGCATGGGGGAAACCGGGGCGAGGAGGAGCTTTTGGCCTCCTGCTACCGTTCATGCCTGGAGCTGGCTTCGGAAAACGGCTGCAAAACAGTGGATTTTCCGTCTATCAGCACAGGAGTATACCATTTCCCGCTGGATAAGGCGGCGCACATCGCCATCTCTACGATCCGGGAGTACCTGAAGACCCACAGCGAAATAGAGCAGGTGCGCATGGTCTGCTTTGACGCGGGCACCCAGGCATATTATCTGGCCGCGCTGAAAGAGCTTGGGGTGGATATATGAAGCGACTGATAAAGCTGCAATACAATTCTCCCGTGGTGCTGACCTTTGCGCTGTGCTCTCTGGGGGCGCTGGTGCTGGGCATGGCCACCGACGGCTGGACCACTACGAAGCTTTTCAGCGTGTACCGCTCGTCTCTGACGGATATATTTACATACCCCCGTTTTGTGCTCCATGTGTTGGGCCATACGGGATACTCCCACTATATCGGCAACATGATGATGATACTGGTGGTGGGGCCGCCTCTGGAGGAGAAATACGGCAGCAGGAGCCTGTTCTGGGCCATATTTCTGACAGCGCTGGTCTCAGGACTTGTGCAGTGGCTGTTCTTCCCCGGCACGGCGCTGCTGGGCGCCTCAGGCATAGTTTTTATGATGATAGTCATG
>CAYFSB010000121.1:0-5583 GCA_964345655.1 uncultured Oscillospiraceae bacterium | reverse complement strand
CGCCTGATATGCGCCCTTGGCTATGGCATGGGCACCCACGGGGTTCGTGGTGAGCACCAGACCTGCGATAACTACCACCTTGATGGCAGTGGCCGGGTGGCCCATCACAAATATCGCGTAAAGCAGTGCGCCAAGACACACGCCGATTATACCCATGGTCGTTATGCAGGTGCTGGCCTGCATGCGGCAGAAGGTGTCCGGCATCTTAATAACGCCAATAGTCCCCGCCAGGGCAAAGATAGCGCCCACGGCTATAAGAACATCAATGATTATCCTCAGCATGGTACAGCCACCTCCCTTTGTCCAGATATCTGCCGACCAGCATGGTGTTTATGATGCCGAGCATCGCGCTGATGATGGCAATGTCAAGATATATTCCTCTCCCGCTGTACAGGGAGAAGAGCATCATCGCGCAGGAGATCATTATGTCCGTACTGTCTCCGGCCACCATACGGTCAGCCGCAGTGGGGCCGATTATGAACCGGTACAGGTTAATGAACGCCAGCGCCGCAAACAGTATCGCGAAAATCAACAGGTCTGTCATTCCAATACACACCTGAGCCATATCTCCATTCTGCCCTTTATGGCGTCTCCCGCCTCTTCTCCGCTGAGCTTGGTCACATCTATCCAGTGTATGTAGTAATAGGGCTGTCCTTCCTCCTCGGTGATCTCCATGGTGATGGTACCGGGAGTCAGGGTGATGGCATTTGCCAGAGCCGCCTGGCCGTAGTCGGACTTGATGCTTACAGGGACTTTGACTATGCCGGGGTTGACATTTTTGCAGCCTGTGAAGCAGCGCTTTGCCACGTCAACATTGGCCTTTATCATCTCCCAGATGAAGATGACCAGCCAAAAGAACAATGCGCACAGCAGCTTCAGAGGGTTAAAGAACCAGAATGCCTTTTCATGAATGAAAAAGCGGGCTGAAAACAGAGCCACCGCAAGGCTCACCACGGCCCCGATCGCCAGCTCCTGGGTGGAGAATGACCAGGTCAGCAGGATCCAGAAGGCATACGAGGCTATAAACGTGGATATTACAGCGGGAAATGTCGTCTTTTGCAAGAAAAAACCTCTCCTTTCTTTCAAGCAGTCGGGGGACAATTCTCCCCGGCCGCCCTAAGCTCATTTTATTCGACCTTGAGATTTTCAACAAAGAATTCCCGGCCGGAAGTCATTTTGATGGCGGTGCTGCGGCAGTTGGGGCAGCAGGCGTTTTTCCTGTCCGCATCCCCTTCATAGCCGCAGTCCAGGCATTTAAACCTGGCGGGCACGGTCTCTATCGTGAGCTCCGCCCCCTCTGCCGGGGAGCCTGCCGCCGCGATCGGGAAAAATTCCCTTATACATTCCGGCACAAGCCCGGAAAACTCGCCCACCCGCAGGCTTATCTCTATGACTCTTTTAAAATTTTTCTCCCTGGCCTCGGAATTTACGATGTCGATAATTCCTTTTGTTATTGCAAGCTCGTGCATACCTTATCTGTCAAGGCAGCTGAAGCAGGGGTCAATGCTGGCGATTATAAGTCCCGCGTCGGCCACTGTATTGCCTCTGAGCATGAAGGGTATTGTGGGGGTGTTCTTGTAGCTGGGCACATGGACGCTCACTCTGTGGTTAAACAGGCTGCCGTCTCCCACCACCATGTGGGTGAGCTGGCCGCGGGGCGCCTCATGGCGGGCGACTGTCTGGCCCTCCTGGATCTTTATAAGCTTGTTGCCCAGGTTGATGGGGCCCTCAGGCAGGTTTTCAAGCGCCTGACGGATGATCTTGATGCTCTCATAGCACTCCAGCGCGCGCACTACAACTCTTGCGAACACATCGCCGCTGTCCACCACGGGCACGTCAAAGTCGAAATCATTATAGGAGGAATAGGGCGCGTCCTTGCGCACGTCTATCTTCACGCCGGAGGCTCTGGCGTGGGGACCCACAGCGCCCATGCGTATGGCGTCCTCTCTCTTCAAAACGCCTACGCCCTTTGTGCGCATGGCAATAGTCTTGTCGTTGAGGGCTATCTCCACTATCCGGTCCATGGGGCCCTTGAGCTTATCACAGGCATCCAGCAGTTCCCGGCGCAGATCGTCGCTTATATCTCTCCGGGCGCCGCCGATGGTGACCATGGCATAGTTGACCCTGTTGCCGGTCATCTTCTCAAGAAGGTCCATCACAAGCTCCCGCTCGTCCCAGATGTGCATGAACATGCTGTCATGGCCGATAATATGGCAGGCTATGCCCAGCCACAGGAAGTGGGAATGGAGCCGCTCAAGTTCAGCTGTGATGACCCTGATATACTCACCGCGCTTTGGCACCTGGATACCGTTTATGCCCTCCACCGCCATGGCGTAGGTAAAGGCGTGAGAGTGGGAGCAGATACCGCAGACGCGCTCCACCAGCACCAGAGTCTGAATGGCGTTGCGCTCAGTGGCAAGCTTCTCTATTCCGCGGTGGTTGTAGCCCACAAAGACCTCCGCGTCCTTGATAACCTCACCCTCGGTATAGAGCTTTGCGTGTATTGGCTCTTCAAGCGCGGGATGGTAAGGTCCGATAGGCACTATATAGCTCATCTTATGCCTCCTCCTTTTTGTTCTTTTCCCGGAGCTCCGCAAGGGGTGTAACCATTATCTGGCCCTTGCCCTGGGTCTCCAGCATATCCTCCGGCAGGAAGAGACGCTTGGAGACGTCGAGTCCTTCAAACTGAATATTGAACAACTCGTTGAGCTCCCTCTCCGGCCAGGTCGCCGCTGTGTCGTAGATGTCGCCTATGGAAGGTACGGTGGTCTCACCGACAACATGATAGGACTCTACGGCGGGGTTCACCGCATAGTCCCAGGAGATGTCGGTCTGGCCATCCTTGTTGATGAACGCATGTATCATCACAAGATACCTTCCGTCTTTTCTCATCTTCTCCGCAATGGGTACAATCTGGTCCTTCTCGATCACGATTTTCCTGTACTCCTGCATTCGTTTCACCTCTCGTTGCTGTATTTTGACATTTGAAAATGGGTTTATCAACAAATTCTCGGAAGCTGGGCTCCCGTGAGTTTTTGCATAATTCTTCCGCCGCCCAAGGCAGTCTGCATGACCACCTTGCCTGGGTAACGGCTGGTCACCTTTCCTATCACCGCGGCGTCCGCCCCCTCCGGGCAGCGGCGCATGGCTTTAAGCACTCTGTCCGCCTCCTCCGGCGGCACCACCGCCAGAAGCTTGCCCTCATTGGCGCAGTACATCGGCTCCAGCCCCAGCATATCGCAGGCGGCGCGCACCTGCGGATGCACAGGTATGAGCTCCTCATTCAGCTCAATCCCCAGCTGCCCGCCCTCCACGAATTCGTTCAGGGTAGTAGCCACTCCCCCTCTGGTGGGGTCCCGGAGTACGCGGACTGAGGCGTCAAGGCTCAGAATAGCCTCGCAGAGGCTGTTGAGCGGCGCGCAGTCTGAGCTTATGTCCCCCTGCATCATACCGCTGCGGCTGAGCATCACGGCCGTGCCGTGGTCGCCCACCGTGCCGGAGACTATTACCTTGTCCCCGTCCCTAATGGCTTTGGGACTGAGGCCAGGATATTTCAGGAAGCCTATCCCCGCGGTATTTATATAGATCCTGTCGCCCCGGCCCTTTTCCACCACCTTGGTGTCGCCGGTGACTACCTGCACCCCAGCCTTTGTCGCGGCAGCGCTGATAGAGGCGATTATCCGCTCCAGCTCCGCCATGGGCAGCCCTTCTTCTATAATAAAAGCGCAGCTCAGGTATTTTGGCTCTCCCCCGCACATGGCAATGTCGTTTACCGTGCCGCAAACTGAGAGCTTGCCTATATCCCCGCCGGGGAAAAATATTGGGTCAACCACAAAACTGTCGGTAGAGAATACGAGCTTCTCCACCCCTTCCAGAATGGCCCCGTCCCCCAGCTCGCCCAGAGCCGGGTTATCCAGTGCCGGTACTATCATATTCTCTATGAGCCGGGAGGTCTTTTTCCCTCCGCTGCCATAGTCCAGAGTTATTATCTCTTCCATTGTCCTCACTCTACCGTCTGATATTTATAGGCAGCGGCGCAGGCGCCCTCCGAGGACACCATGCACGGCCCCACCGGGTCCTCCGGTGTGCAGCGCTTTCCAAACATACCGCAGCCCCTTGGGCTCAGTCTGCCTGTGATCACCTCGCCGCAGCGGCAGGCTGTGGGTCTTGCCGTCGCGGGACTCACGGAGAACTTCCGCTCCGCGTCAAACGCCGCAAGCTCCGGTTTGAATTTCAGGCCGCTGTTTTCTATTTTGCCCAGTCCCCTCCAGATATCCGCAACGGGCACAAAGCATTGCTCTATCATCCTCTGCGCCAGTGGGTTCCCCTCAGGGGACACGGCACGGGTATATTCATTCTGAACACGGGGCCTTTTTTCTTCTATCTGCTTTAAAAGCAGGTACACAGCCAAAAGTATGTCCTCCGGCTCAAAGCCGCCTATCACTGCCGGCATTCCATATTCCTCCGGCAGAAATTCAAAACCTTTTTCGCCGATGATAGTCCCAACATGGCCGGGGCACAAAAAGCCCTGCACATTGAAGCCCGGCAGCGCCATAAGCGCCCGCAGCGCCGGCTCAACAGTCTTAAGCATTGACCAGACGGAGAAATTTTTTACTCCCGCGTCCCTGGCCGTCAGCACGGCGGCTGCGGTGCCTGGGGCCGTTGTCTCAAAACCCACACCGAGGAACACCAGCTCTTTGCCGGGATTGGCTTTTGCTATCTCAATGGCGTCAACCGGGGAATGCACAAGCGCCACCCTTGCGCCCAGCGCCCGGCGGCGCTGGAGGCTGTCCCCCGGCGTGCTGCCCGGCACGCGCACCATGTCCCCATAGGTGGCGATGATCACATTCTTCTCCATTGCCAGGGTCAAAATACTGTCTATGACCTCCGCCGGAGTGACGCACACAGGGCAGCCGGGGCCGCTTAGAAGCTTCACATTTTCCGGCAGCAGGCTCTTTATGCCCGCCTTCGCAATAGCCATTGTATGGGTGCCGCAGACCTCCATCAGGTTTACCGGACCAAGGTCCAGCTCCCCTATGGCCTTCAGGAGCTTTTCGCAGCGCGCCTGTTTATCTGAGGGCATCGCTGACATCCTCCCAGGCTTCCAGATCCTCCATAGCCTGCTGCTCCGGCAGCCGCTCTATGGCAAAGCCCGCGTGGACTATCACGTAGTCCCCTATTTTTGGCTGAGGAATGAAATCCACCCTTATCTCCCGACTCATGCCCATGGCCTCGCCGGTGGCGGTATTTCCGTTTATCTCTGTTATTTTCAGCGGAATCGCAAGACACATATCACTTATCCCTCCGCGCCGCCTGCGCTATCATCAGCTGGCCCAGCGCTATACCCTCGTCATTAGTTGAGACCCTGCTGTGGTGCCATACTCTGAGGCCCTCTTTTTCAAGCTCTGCCGGGAGGCGCTCCATCAGGTACATATTTTGGAAAGTCCCGCCGGAGAGCACCACATCCCTGACACCTGTCTCCCCGGAGACTGTTTTGCACATCTGAACCGCCATTTGGATAAGCGTGTTCATAAATCTGGCGGCTATCACGCCCTTATCCGTGTCGGCATCCCTGTCGGCGAC
>CAYFSB010000120.1:4439-5593 GCA_964345655.1 uncultured Oscillospiraceae bacterium | reverse complement strand
AACAGTTCCTTTAACCGTTCCTCGGTCAGATGGGGCGTTTCGCATTTGTGTTCCCCTTTGAATTTGCCGTTGCACTGCCAGACGACCCGACGGTAACGGTCGGTGGAGTGCCAGGTTTTTGCCCCGAAAATTTCGCCGCAGTCGGCACAGAAGATCTTCCCAGAGAACGGACTGGTCTGACGATGTCGGTTGCGGCTGTTTTTGCGCCGTTCCAGCTCCGCTTGCACCTGCTCCCATTCCCAAGGCTCAATGATGGCCGGGTGGCTGTCCTCCACATAATACTGGGGTACTTCTCCCTCATTGATTTTTGTTTTCTTGGTGAGAAAATCTACCGTGAAGGATTTTTGCAGCAGCGCAGAGCCTTTGTACTTCTCGTTCCGGAGAATGCTTTCTACTGTAGCTCTCTGCCAGACGGTCTTTTTGCCGGGAGTGGGGATTCCCTCCTCCGTCAGCATGGCGGCAATGGCGTTGGTGGATTTTCTTTGGAGCAGTTCCCGGTAGATGCGCCGGACGATCTCCGCTTCCTCCGGCACGATCTCCGGCAGTCCGTCGGTGCCTTTGCGGTAGCCGAGAAACTGACCGTAGGGAATGCTGACCTTCCCGTCGGCAAATCGTTTCCGCTGTCCCCAAGTCACATTTTCCGAGATGCTGCGGCTCTCTTCCTGCGCAAGGCTCGACATGATGGTGATGAGCAATTCCCCTTTGGAGTCGAAGGTCATGATGTTCTCTTTCTGGAAGAAGCACTCACAGCCGGCCTCTTTCAGTCTGCGGATGGTGGTCAGGCTGTCTACGGTGTTCCGGGCAAAGCGGCTGACGGACTTGGTGACGATCAGGTCGATCTTCCCGGCCAAGGCATCCCGGATCATACGATTGAAGCCGTCCCGGTGCTTGGTGTTGACGGCGGAAATGCCTTCATCGGTGTAGACATCCACGAACTCCCAGTTGGGATTGCTTTTAATATATTTGGTGTACGGTGGTGCTGTGCGGACGCTCTTACAGATAGGAACTCCATCTTTTTCGATAGTAAAATCATTCTTGTATTTTACTTCAATTCCGCGTTTTTCATTGAGGTCAATGAAGGGCTGAATGCCATGGTCTTTGCAGTAGGTATAGTAAGGCATGGCGTCATGAGCGGCATCCAAAAGCAGCTTGGT
>CAYFSB010000120.1:3986-4429 GCA_964345655.1 uncultured Oscillospiraceae bacterium | reverse complement strand
TAACCTGAAAATCAGGAAGGTGATCACGCATTCGAAAAAAGGAATGTAGAAAACCATGGGAGTCATGCATAGAAGCCGGATGCAGCAGCGGAAATATCGGAAGATCGCTTTCAGAATCTGAAGCGGCTAACATGTAAAGTGCATACCCATGATAGAAACATCCTCTGGATGAGTCCCAGCCAATATCACAGTCCGGCTGAGAAAGGGTGCGGACATACATAATCCGTGACCGAGAGCACAGGTGAAATATTTTTAACGGATAGCGCCGGGCGTCATTCCCGGGCGTACACATTGTCGTTGTGGAGACGAGAAAGAACTCAGGCCAGCAGAATTCCCTCTGCCAGCCTGAGTCCCTTTTCGCATATTTTCATAACATTGTTACGATTTCTGTTCCATCCTTGAAGGTGAACACGATCCTCTCATCGCTGAATACCGTCACATGA
>CAYFSB010000120.1:0-3976 GCA_964345655.1 uncultured Oscillospiraceae bacterium | reverse complement strand
TGCTTGTATGATGAGCTTCCCGATAGATTACTGGTTCTATGGCGAATCAAAAGGTGTAAAGCACACTCTTGTCGGCAACGCCGTTCCGCCAAAGCTTTCATATGCAGTTGCAGTAGCAATTCTTTGAATTCTGCGGAGATTTCCTGTAGTTCGGTGAGTTGGAACAGGATGCCGCTAAAGACAGCATTCAGCGATTCCATGGATTCCTTTCGGGTCAGGATTGCGGTATGTTCCGCTTTCTTGCTTTCATACTGTCGGGTCAGTTCGGCGTACTGCTGTTGGTATTCCGCTTCGGTCAGGGTGGCGGTGGCGTTCATCATGATGCAGTTGCGGATCATGCCGGAAAACAGTTCCAGGTCACGCTCGGCTTGCTCGATATCGGCATCAATAAAGTCTGTATGAGGTGTAGCTGTTTTGAGCGCTGTGTAACTGTTGTGAGCTCACTCAGCGCACAAACGTCGCACATTTCAGTTCCTCAAAGCAGTATGGACGAGGGTAGCGTAGGATCAAAGCCGTTTTGGTCATTGGAAATAGTTCTGATATTCAAGGAGAAGCTTGCAGGCAGTTGTCTGGGGGTATAGCCTGTGAAGGCCTTAAATACGCGTTGGAAATTCCGGAGGGTATTGAAGCCGCATTCCAGCATCAGGCTGGAGACTGGAATATTCGGCTCAAGATGCAGCAATTCGACAGCCTTATCAATTTTAATCAGATTCAGATAACTGGAAAAGGTCATACCGGAGATTTTTTTGAAGAATCGGGAGAAATATGCTTCATTCATATTCATATAGACGGCAGCCTCTTGGAAAGTTATAAATTCAAACTTTTCATTAATTTCACCCAACAATTCCTTGTACCGGTGCATTGTGGCCGAGTTTGCTGTGGAGGGTTCTGCGGCTTCGTTTCTGAATATGTTCACAAACAGATCCACTACCATGGCTTCAACTTTTTCCTGGTAGAATGCTTTTGCTTCTTTCAGCTCTATAAAAACCTCTTCTATGCAGTCTGCCGCGCCGTATCTGTCCGTAAAAACAGGATGGCAAAGCTGGTACTGCCCTGAGATTCCCTTTACAAGTGTAGTATCCAGTTTGGCGACCAGAGTGACGCCGCCCTGGTCGGATTCGATGTAGTGTACGCTGCCGCTGGGGCAGAGCGCCGCCTCACCTCCGTGGATGGGGAAAATATGCCCGTCTATCATCAACTTTGCAGAGCCGGACTGGCAGGCCACTAACTCCTGTTCCAAATGCCAGTGAGGCAGGTTATGTAGGTTTTTGTATTTCCCTGCCCAAATGCGGGCGCTCGGATTGTCTCTTTTATTCTCGTATTTTGCAGACATAGGCAAGCTCCTCTGTTGTTTTTTTGCTGCACTATAACACAAAAGTCAATAATTGTCCATGTTTAGACAAGAGATGTCTTTAATTTATTTTCGTCAAATTGTATAATTATAACAAAGCAGGGAGCGCGCCCCTGCACCGGATTTATACCAATTGACAAGACACGGAAATGATATTTATAAAGGAGAAAGGATTTTGTCATGAAAAACAAAAAAGCAAAAATTTTAGCTACGATATCACTTGTCGTGATATTTGTGTTCATGTACATAGCTTATGGGTTTAACTCAGGTTGGAATGGAGTTTCAGTATCTGACATTTACTATCCCAACTCCGAGGGCGGTATGATTCACGCACAGTTGTTTGTCCCAAAAAGCGCTTCATCTGCTGAGCCAGTTCCAGCCATACTCAATATGCATGGTGGCAGCGACTATCTCCAAACGGTAAGTAATTACAGCATTGAGTTGGCCCGCAGAGGATATGTAGTTCTCAGTGTAGATGCTTACGGAAGCGGTTCATCAGACTATGTCTCCGGCAATGTTGCATCCAATGCTGGCGGCGCTGGCGGCGAAGCAAAAAGCGCCCTGAAAATGGATGGCGGTGCGTCTCTTGGCATAGAGCAACTTCTTACTTACAAATTTGTGGACAAGGAAAATATCGGCCTCATTGGGCATTCCATGGGTGGTACCTTTATCGCAAACGCTGCGCTTGAATACGCCGACAATGTAAAGGCCATCATGCCTTGGGGGTCCGGTTCCTTCGTAGACATGATGAAAAGCCACGATTCATCTGAATTTTCCTTTAATGTTGGATATATCAACGCAAAGTGCGATGAGATGGTAGTTTTTGCCTCTGGCGAGAAAACAAGTGAACTTCTGGACAATGAGCAGTTAAAGAATTTTGTCGGCACTACCGAAACAATTGTTCCTGGAAATATTTACGGCAATTTTGCTGATGGCACTGCCCGCGTAATATATACTCCCAATACTACCCATATCGGCAACATTATCTGCAAAGACTCTATTGGCGCTCTTATCAGCTACTTTGAGCAGGCAATGCCTACTGGGACTGCACTGAGTGCTACAAATCAGGTCTGGATGTACAAAGAACTGTTCTGTGTGCTAGCTACCGTTGCATTGCTGGTATTTGCAATAAGCTTTGCTTTTGTCCTGTTAAATAGCCGGGCCTTTTCTCCGTTGATCTCCACAAAACCTCTCCCAGAAATCAAAAGTGGCCTTGCAAGCAAACTGATAGGGCTGCTTATCTGCATAGCGGTTCCCGCACTTACACTCCATCGGGTAGGTCTCTGGGTGGCCACAAAACCGGCAAGCAAGCTGCTACCCATGAACTGGGCGAACAACCTCATGTGGCTGGCGGTCATAAATGCTTTGATTCTGCTCGTGGTGTTTATCATATGGCATTATGCCTATGCGAAAAAACGCGGCAGTTGCCTTGCTGCCTATGGCTACACTGACGGCGAGGGCAGAATTTCTGCAAAGAATATACTGCTTGCTGTAGGTTTTTCCGTTGTGCTAATTTCTGCTGTATATGCGGTGGTGAATCTCTGCTATGGCATGTTCAAAATTGATTTCCGTTTCTGGCAATTTGGCATTATGCCCATAACCCTGCACAGATTCAAATACTTCCTGTGCTATGCGGTGTTCTTTGTTATAGCCTTTGGTATCACGAATACTGTCAGCGTGGCAGTGGCCTCTCTTGGTGCGGAGGACGGCGTGAAGGGCGCCGTCAAGCAATATGTATTGGGCTGGTTGATTGGTGCAGGTGGATTTGCCATCATTCTTGCCATCTACTACATCGGTTTGAAATCCTCTCAGCTTCCCCCGTTCTTCCTCCCGTATGCTCCTTTCGCAAACGGCCATCCGAACTCTCTGGTTTTCAGCATGAAAACTACCGTGCTTGTTCCCACATTTACCCTTGTATCCGTCTTGAATACTGCCATATTCAGAAAAACAAAAAATATCTATGCAGGGTGGTTCGCTGCTGCTTTCCTGGCGGCAATGATTCTCATATGCACAAATGCGTTTGCATGCTAAAGCAGGGCTTACTTATTGTAGTGTAAGCGGCTTACTGACGCTGCTGTAGAGAAACCACAATTAACAGAGACTGCCGACATTTCCGGCAGTCTCTCTAATAAGCAGAATTAACGGCCGTATCCGTATACTGCGTGCGAGGTGAAAATCACGAAAAAAGAAAATACATTTCTCGGCATCGAGTTCGGCTCTACGAGGATCAAGGCCGTTGCCATTGACGAAAAGTATAATACCGTGTCTTCTGGCGACTTTACTTGGAAAAGCAGCTATACCGACGGAGTATGGACCTATTCCATGGACGAGGTCTGGACGGGCTTGAAAGTGTCGATCGCTGGGGTGGAAAACCGGGGGAGCATTGCGGCGGTGGGTATTTCCGCCATGATGCACGGCTATCTGCCCTTTGACAAGGACTGGAATCTGCTGGTTCCTTTCCGAACCTGGCAGAACACCATGACCGGAGAGGCAGCGGCGGAACTGTCCTCGCTGTTTGGTTTCAACATTCCCCAGCGCTGGAGCATTGCCCATCTGTATCAGGCCGTGCTCAGCAAGGAGCCCCATGTGAATAAAATCGCCCACATCACGACGCTGGCGGGCTAT
>CAYFSB010000119.1:0-5607 GCA_964345655.1 uncultured Oscillospiraceae bacterium | reverse complement strand
GTCGGGAGTCTCCGGCGTGACGCCCAGCGCATTCAGCGCGGCAGAGTTGAAAAGGCCCATATGGCCGGACTTGTGCTGGATGACCAGCTTATAGCCGGGGGACAGCCCGTCAATATCTGCAAGGCCGGGCTGCTTTTTTCCGGGGAAAAGATTGTTGTCGTAGTCTCTGGCATTTATCCACTGGCCGGGGCTGATGCCGGCGCTGTCTATATATTGTGAGATAAGCGCACAGAGCTCTTCGACGGAGCGGGCCCCGTCCACTGAGACCTGCAGCAGGGAGCTTGCCACCTGACTAAAGTGACTGTGCGCATCAATAAAGGCGGACATCAGAGTCCGGCCGCACAGATCAGTCTGTGCCGCGTCCGGGGCCAGATCTTGAAGCTGGCTCAGAGTACCGCAGGCGCTTATGCGCCCGTCGTCAATCAGAACCGCATCAACATAAAGCGGGTCGCCGAGGCTTATGATCGCTCCGCCGTAAAATATGCGTTTCATTTGTTATACCTCCTGTGCCCGTATGTATACATATTATAATACTTTTTCCCGCTTTGTCATCAGAAAAAACATTCTTTTCCACATAGCCAATGTTTACACTGGGGGAAAAATGAAGTATAATCGGGAAAAAATAAAGGGGGATAATATTATGCCCACAAAAACTGTTTTGGTAGCGCTGCCGGTTGAGGACAGACACAGAGAGAAACTTGAAGCGGCGGGGAAGGGCTGCCGTTTTGTATATTCAATGCCAAAGACCGTCACAGCAGAGCAGGTTGCGCAGGCCAATATAATAATAGGCAATGTACCGGCCGGGCTGATAAACGCTTCTGAGAGGCTCGAGCTTTTGCAGCTGAATTCCGCGGGGGCAGACCAGTACATAAAGCCGGGCGTCCTGTCGGAAAGCACCGTGCTCACAAATGCCACCGGGGCCTACAGCAAGGCTGTGGCGGAGCACGCGCTGGCGCTGATGTTCTCGCTCCAGAAAAAGCTGTATTTGTACCGGGACGCCCAGATGAAGGGCCTCTGGACGGATGCGGGCAATGTTGTTTCTGTAAGTGACGCGGTTGTGGCGGTTATAGGGCTTGGGGATATAGGCTCATATTTTGCGCGCCTGGCCAAGACGCTTGGCGCCTATGTCATAGGAGTAAAGCGAAGGCCCGGCGCCTGCCCGGATTATGTGGATGAGCTTTGCGGAACAGACGAGCTTGACCAGGTGCTCAGACGTGCGGACGTGACAGCGAGCTTCCTGCCGGGAAACGGGAGCACATACCACATGTATACAATGGAGCACTTCAGGCAGATGAAGCCAACGGCATATTTCATCAACTGCGGCCGGGGCGGGGCAGTGGATTCCCAGGTGCTGTATGAGGCGCTGAAATCAGGGGAGATCGCCGCCGCCGCTGTGGATGTGACGGAGACTGAGCCGCTGCCTGAGACCAGCCCGCTGTGGCGGCTGGAAAATCTTGTGATAACACCACATGTGTCCGGATATTATCATCTGCCGGAGACCTTTGAGCGGATAGTGGATATTGCCGCAGAGAATCTGGCTGCCAAGCTTGAGGGCAGAGCGCTGAGAAATGTGGTCGACCTGTCTACCGGCTATAAAAAATAAGACTCTGTGGATTTTTTGAAGGCGCACCGCTTGCAGTGCGCCTTCAAGCTGTATACAGCCTGAGAGGCACAATTCAGAACACACGAAAGAGCAATGAATTGCAATTGATTAAACAGAAAGAGGGGGAATTACCTTATCCGCCGTACATTTTGCGTGATCATGTCCGCAGCCGTTAAACTATCGTGTATTGGGCAATAAGGACAAACAGGCGCAGCAAAAAAGCCCGGTAAGACCGTGTGTTCAGCGGCTCAACCGCAAAAGTCTCGACAGTTGTTGATTTTCTTTCATGTATATAATATAATCTAAGACAGGCAGGGCGGCAAGCCATTTTGATATTGGAAACGGCTTGTCGGATGAGAATAAAAACTTTATATAAATGGAGGGGTACATGAAAACAGATGCGCGTGTAAGGTATACAAAGAAGGCGCTCCGTGAGGCGCTTCTCAAATGTATGGAGCAGAAGCCCATAAATATGATCACCGTCAAAGAGGTCTGTGAGGTGGCGGAGATGAACAGGGCCACTTTCTATAATCACTACAGAGACTGCTACGATCTGCTGGAGCAGCTGGAAAACGACCTGCTGGGCCAGCTCAAAGCCTCAATGGAGGGTTTAAGCTCCATTGATACTGAGGGTCTGGTTTCATCTATCTTTGACATGATAGATAATAACTATGATATTTGCCAGGTGCTCATATTTAATAAAAACGACACCTCACTGGTGGCGAAGATGGTTGCGCTTGCCAAGGAACAGAGCATGGTTTTGTGGAGGAAGTATCTGAGAAAGGCAACGGTTCAGGAGCTGGACATGCTCTTCACCTGCCTTGCCGGCGGTCTTATAAATGTAATAGTAACTACCTACGGTGTGTGTGAGAGAGAAAAGATAATCCAGTTTGTAAATTCCACAGTAAAAAACTGCCTGAGTCCCTATATTTAGGGCTCAGGTTTTTTTATGCGCAAAATAATACTGCGGTATAAAAGAAAATGTAGAAAAACCGCTGTGCCTGTGATATAATTTTAAAGCTTTATGAAGAATTTTACGTATTTTTAAGGAGAGATAGAGATGAAGTGTCCCTTTTGCGGATATCCCGAAAGCAAGGTAATTGATTCAAGACCTGCTGAGGAGGGGGCGACTATACGCCGCCGCAGAGAGTGCCTGTCCTGCCAGAAACGATTTACCACCTATGAGATAATTGAACGGCTGCCGCTGGTAGTTGTAAAACGTGACGGAAGCCGCCAGTCATTTGACACGGTTAAGCTGATAAATGGTATGGTAAGGGCCTGCGAGAAGCGCCCTGTACCGTTGCAGACACTGGAAAAGATTGCTGACGATATTGAGCAGGAGCTGCAGGGCAATCTTGAGCGGGAGATCAGCACTGCCACCATCGGCGAGATGGTCATGGCCAGACTCAAGGAAGTGGACGAGGTGGCCTATGTGCGCTTTGCCTCTGTCTACCGCAGCTTTAAGGATATAAACACCTTTATGGAGGAGCTGTCCAAGCTCCTTATGGAGAAATAGTCAGAATACACTGCCCGGAGACAGATGCTCCATAAAAGCGATGCAGTCCAGATGATACTGGAGCTTTTGAAAGGCGGCGGGCAGGGCGGCCGCGTCCTGCTGTAACAGCGTCTCTTTCAACTCATAAAAGGTGTCGTAGGTGTCATCCAGCTCCGGGTGACGGATAAATATATTGGTGTAGCTGTGGGCCCCGTCCCAGATGGAAAGGCCCGTCTCCAGCGCGTTTAATGCCGCCGTATAATCCCCACGCTCCGCTGCGGCCTCTGACCGTTCAAGGCAAGTGCTCACTGAATCAGTGAGGCTGTCTATATGCCGGATGTTCAGCCAGGCGCAGAGGGCAAGCAGCAGCAATAGAGCACCCGCGCATATCTCCCGTTTCATTTCTCTCTCTCATCCTCTCTTGGGGCAAAATAGACCTGCCCCGAATTATTCACCGTCATCAGAAAGACCCGTGAGGCATCACTGTGGCCACGGTCGTTTAGCTGTTTTTTCAGCCAGTTCAGATCCCGGCCCATGTGCCGCAGGTTTCCCTCAAGTATTCGCCCGTCGCTTATTACTATGGACGGATAGCCGCCCTCACCGGCGTCCAGCCCAAGCAGCGCGGCGGTGACAGGCCTTTCGGCAGGGTAGAGTATGACGTTCAGCTGCCCGTCGGTCTCAAGAATGGCATATTCAATGATGCTGATGTCCATACAGCCATGGGTCCTCAGCTCCTCGAACAGTTCGTCCGAGGTAAAACGGTTCTTCCTCATCTCCTGCTGGTTTATTTTTCCTCTGATGATCAGCAGGCTGGGTTTGCCGAAGAAGGCGCCGCGCAGGCGGATGTTTTTCATGGTGGCTCCGGCGATGATCACCTCGCAGCAGAAAAGCGTCAGGATAGGCACAATGCCGTTTATGATCGGTATTCCGATATCCTGCAGCGGGTGAGCGGCCAGATCTGCTATCAGTGCCGCAAGCACGAATTCCGACAGCTCCATCTCACCAAGCTGCCTTTTCCCTAAAAGCCGCATGGTGATAAGCAGGGAGAAATATATTATAAGTGTTATTACTATGACTATAGCCATGGTCTGCACCTCTGAATGTTTTGTTCTTTGCCATAGTTTGCCCCGGAAGACAAAACTTATGATTGTGCGGCGGGCTTCAGACGGAAAGGAATGGTTATAAAAATGAAAACAGTGATTTCAGATTATGATGAGCTTATTAAAAAGGCTGCGGAGCAGATCAAAGCCGTGCTGGGGAGAAAACCCGGCGCCGTTTTGGCACTGGCCGCCGGCAGGACTACGGCAGGGCTTTATGAAGAGCTTTCAAAAATGTGCGCCGCAGGGGAGATAAGCTTTAAAGATGCCAGGCTTTTTGCAGTCACAGAATATGTGGACTGCCAGGAGGAGAAAAGCTGTCGGCATGAGCTTGAGCAGGGCTTTGTGAAAAAGACAGATATCAGGGAAGAAAACTGCGTATTTTTAGACCGGGATAACTTGGAGCAATATGACGCGCTTATAGCCGCCGCGGGCGGGCTTGACCTTGCCCTGCTGGGTCTGGGTGTCAATGCCCATATTGGCTTCAATGAGCCTGCCACGCAATACGATACTCTCAGCCATATGCAGAAGCTCACCGATAAAAGCCGCAGGGCGCTGGCGGAGGAATTCGCCGGAGCTGAGGGAGCGCCGGAATACGCACTTACCATGGGAATAAAAACTATCGTCTCAGCCAGAGAGATAATAGTATTGGCTTTTGGAGATGAGAAGTCGGAGGCGGTGTTCAACATGCTCTATGCAAGGGATGACAGCGTTGTTCCGGCGGCGTTTTTACAGATACCGTCAGATGTCACCGCGTATATTGACGGCGCGGCGGCGAGGAAACTTTGAGCTGGCGCATAATCCGGCCGCAAGGCACACAGGAGGTAATAAAACTAAATGGGAAAGTATTTTGGAACCGACGGCTTCCGGGGAGAGGCCAATAAAGAACTGACAGTCGACCATGCCTTTAAGATAGGCCGCTATCTGGGCTGGTACTATGGCCGCGATCACAAGGCAAAGGTGGTTATCGGCAAGGACACACGCCGCTCAAGCTACATGTATGAGTCGGCCCTGTGCGCTGGGCTTACCGCCTCCGGCGCCGACGCCTATCTGCTCCATGTGACCAGCACACCCAGCGTCTCCTACATAGCGAGAGCCGATGACTTTGACTGCGGCATAATGATATCCGCCAGCCATAACCCTTTTCAGGACAACGGCATTAAGCTTTTGAACACCGAGGGCGAGAAGATGGAGGATGAGGTGCTCGACGGTATAGAGGCGTATCTTGACGGGGATGAGCAGCTGCCCTATGCCCTGAGAGACTGTATAGGCCGTACGGTGGACTATGCCGCCGGACGCAACCGCTATATTGGTTATCTTATCTCCCTTGCCACACGCGCATACAAAAACCGCCGGGTGGGCCTGGACTGCGCCAACGGCACCCCCTGGATGATGGCCAAGAGCGTCTTTGA
>CAYFSB010000118.1:0-5658 GCA_964345655.1 uncultured Oscillospiraceae bacterium | reverse complement strand
CAAACCTGCGTATGAATAAGCCCTGGCTCATATGGCTGATGCCGGTGTGCGGCATGGCAATTGTTGCCCTGTACAGGCTGACACGCACAGAGGGGAAAGGCACAAACGCCATCCTTGGCTCCGTGCATTTTGGTAAGAAGATCCCCATATTGCTGGTGCCTGTCATCTTCGTGTCCACCGCATTGACTCATCTCTGCGGAGGCAGCGCAGGCCGTGAGGGGGCGGCGCTGCAGATAGGCGGCGGCGTAGGCTGCAACATTGGCCAGGCGCTGCGTCTTGGCGAAAAGGATGAGCCGCTTGCCACGCTCTGCGGAATGAGCGCCGTTTTCTCCGCTCTGTTCGGTACACCCATTACAGCCACAGTTTTTGCGCTGGAGGTGTGCAGCGTGGGGCTTATCCATTACTCCGGCCTTGTGCCCTGTGGTACGGCGGCTCTGGTGGCCTGCGGTATCACCCGGCTCTTTGGCATTCCCGCCACGCAGTTCACTGTGGCCGCTCTGCCGATGGAGCTCGGCGTTTTTCTGCGGGTGGCAGTGCTTGCCATTCTCTGTGCTCTTGTAAGTATGGCTTTTTGCAGCGCCATGCACTGGTCGGAACGAGGCGCGGAAAAAATCTTTCCCAATCCATATGTACGTATTCTGGTGGGAAGCGTTGTGCTTCTGTCTCTCACGAGGCTGGTCGGCACAACGGACTATAACGGCGCCGGCATGAACATCATTACTCAGGCGGTGGAGCAGGGTCAGGCCCGGCCTGAGGCCTTCCTGTTAAAAATAGTCTTTACCGCCGTGACACTCTCCTGCGGTTTCAAGGGCGGAGAGGTAGTCCCAACATTTTTCATCGGCGCCACGCTGGGCTGCGCGGCGGGGCCGCTGCTGGGTCTCCCTGCCGGTTTTTCGGCGGCCATCGGCATGGCGGCCATGTTCTGCGGCGCGGTGAACTGCCCGCTCGCCACAATTATTCTCTCGGTGGAGCTTTTTGGCTCCGGTAGCTTTTGCTACTTTGCCTTTGCCTGCTTTATCTCCTACATGCTCTCCGGCTATTCAAGCCTCTATGTAGGCCAGCGGATAATGTACTCGAAGCTTCGGGCTGAATACATAAATATAAACGCGAGATAATGGGACGCAGCGTCTGCTTTTTGAGCAGACGCTGCGTGTTCGTTTTTACAGCTCTATCGTCAGCAGCTCCTCTACGCCGTTTAGCTCATAGCTCACGGTAAGGCCGCTGTCCGCGTCCACGCGGATATTTTTCGCCTCCCGGTTTTTGAGCAGCTGTTTATACGTCTCCCTTGCCTCAGGTGTATATTTTGACATGTCGTCTGAGTGCAAAAGCACTCCTCCGAAGAGGCTGTTCACCGTGGCGAGAGTATATTTCTGCTCCTGGGTCAGCTTAATGTTATTATCCCGCAGGAAGAACACATCCGGGTCGCTGAGAAAAGCCCGTCCGTTCAGCTGGCGGCGAAAGACCGCGTTGCCGATGGCCTGCCGGGTGGAGACCCTCTCACGGTTCGTATGGCGCATGACGAGACTGTTGTCCCAGTCAAGGCCCACATCGCAGCTTATGCGGCAATAGTCCACAAGCCCAAAGGCTGGCATCAGCGGCACACCGCAGCCGAGTATCAGCCTGTCCCCGCATAGGCGGCGCAAAAGCTCCATGGCCCTTGTCATGCGCCCTGCGCGGCTCTCGTTTTCGCTGCCGTAAGGCGCGGCGGCATAAAGGAAGTCCAGCTTTAAAAGGTCGTAGCCCCAGTCGTTCAGTACCCGGTCAAAGCAGTGCTCCAGATACTCCGTCACCTCCGGATTATCAATATCCAGCGCGTAGAAGCCGCCCCAGTTGCAGCCGCAGTACCAGCTCTCCCCATCTATGCGCAGCAGCCAGTCCTGATGCTCCCGAAACAGCTTTGAGCCCTTTTGGCACACAAACGGCGCAAGCCACAGCCCCGCCTTGTATCCCCGCTCATGTATACTGTCTGCGGCTGCCTTCATGCCCTTTGGAAACTTCTTCTTGTCCGCCTCAAGCCAGTCACCCACAAATGGCTCCCAGCCGTCGTCTATCTGGAACAGGTCGCCCTCTTCAAGCTGCCCGGAGCAGCCCTCCAAGTCGGCCTTTATGCTTTTCTCGTCTATGTTCTGATAGCGGTTGTACCAGCTTGAATACCCGGCGAGCTTTTCCTCTGTACGGCATTTTACACCCATTGCGGCAAACCAGCCGTCAAACACCTGCGCCTCGCTGCCCTGGGCATAGAAAAGGTCAAATGCGTGAAACTCCCCGCCACATTTTACGCCCGCGCAGTCCCGGCGCAGCGTCAGCACTCCGGCGGCGGCATCATAACGAAGCATAGTATAGCCCGGTCTCTCATCCAGCGAGGCTATGAGCCGGTAACTGTCGCCCCGGCGGAAATAACAGTAGCTCTCGCCCTGGGTGACGCCGGGGCGCTTTGGATAATCCGTAAAGAAATAGTCCCCGTACCGGTCGATGCCGTAGTGCTTTACTATAAAGCCCGGAAATTTCCCCATGCCCCTGGTAAACCCGTCCCTGCCGCACTCCGGGCTGTAGGTCCAGGTCTGGTAGCCGTTCATGAATATCTTCTCATCCGGGGCAGTCTCTATATGCACCTGAGCCGTGACCTCCCCCAGAATGCCCTCAGGCAGCTGAAGCTTAAGCTCAAACCTTCCCTCCGGCAGCTCCGCAGTGCCTTTTATAGGCTCCCCGCCCTTTATCTCAATGCAGTAATCAAGGCTTGCCATATCATTATTCCTCCATGTGTATCTCAAAGTCCAGCGTCACAGGCGCCGTCTGTGCCGTGGATATCCGCAGTCTGCCCCGGCCCGCTCTGCCCAGAGTTTTTACATAGGTCCCGCACATTCCGCCCTCGGCGGCAGCCATGTCAGGCCCCACAAGGCAGATATCCCCCTCCGTCTCAAAGCGGACGGGCAGCTGTGCATATACGGCTGCGTTGCCGTTTTCATCCAGTATCCGCAGGCGCACCGCCGCCATGTCGTAGGTGTCGCCCTCGGCAAGCCGTGTGCGGCTGGAAGAAGCTTCAATATGCAGGGTGTTTCCGGGACAGCAGACCCGGCTCTCTCCGTCATTGCCTTCAAAGCGCCAGACGGTGGCCTCACCGCCCCAGTTGCCCACATACTTCCCGTATAGCTCCACCCCGTCGGCAAAGCTCAGGCCGTAGCGGAGCATACAGTACAGCATTTTCAGCTTATCCCACAGCGGCATATTGGCAAGCCCGTGCTCCCCGGCAGAGCTGAGACAGGCCTTCATTATCCGCGCTTTCGCGCCGGTATAGCCCTCCTGAATCTCCAGCAGGCAGCCTATGGTGTCGTCAATGAGTACAGGCCCGTGCTCCAGACCTTCCCAGCCTTTGGGCCTGAATGCCGCCACAAATTTGTCGTTTTTATACAGTTTTATCTCGTCCTCATTGGTGAAAACATAGACGCCGCCCGGCTGCCCGGCGGAATAGTCGCCGATATCCATGGGTGAGCCCGGCTCTATAACGCTCCTGTCCCCGCTTTGGCTCGCATACAGCGCGGCGGCAAGCTTGGGATTTCTGAAGGCGTCCATCACTCCGTGATAGCACACCCTGTCCCCGGAGCCAAAGTCCTTATGCGTGGGATAGTCGAACATGCACCAGCCGAAGCAGCCGGCGTGCTCCCCGGAGGACATGGCCGCGTCCAGCACCCTGGCATGGCGCAGGGCCTGTTCCTGCCGCTTTGACCAGGGGTCAAAGGCCTTGGTTGGAAACATATGCCCGTTATGCTCGGAGATCAGCAGCGCCTTTGACATATCCGGCGTGACCTTCTTCTTGGGTCTGGCGCCGGGATTATTGCCGCAGTGAGAGAAGTCGTTATAGGCGTATACATCCTCCAGAAGGTGGCTCTTTTCAATATAACGGACGCCGGAGGTGGCCCGGCTGGGGTCCAGCTCATGGGCAAGGGCGTTTGCGCGGGTGTAAAATGCGTCGTCGTCCATGCTCTCGTTTATCCGGACGCCCCATAGGACTATGCTGGGGTGGTTTCGGTATTGCAGCACCATCTCCCGGATGTTTTCAAGGGCCTGCCCCTTCCATGCGTCGTCCCCTATATGCTGCCAGCCGGGCAGTTCAGTAAACACCAGCAGGCCAAGCGCGTCGCACTCCTGGATAAAGTGCCTGCTCTGGGGATAGTGGGAGGTGCGAACCGCGTTGCAGCCCAGCTCCTGCCTGAGTATTCTCGCGTCCTCCCGCTGGAGAGACTCCGGCGCGGCATAGCCCACATAGGGATAGCTCTGGTGCCTGTTAAGCCCCCGGAGAAAAGTTTTTTCCCCATTTAGGTAAAAGCCGTCGCTCTTAAATTCCGCCGTGCGAAAGCCAAAGCGGACGTCGCTTTTATCCGCCGTGCGCCCCTCATTGTCCAAAAGCTCCGCCACACAGGTGTAGAGCTTGGGCGTCTCCGTGTCCCAGCGCCGGACTCCCGGCACCGTCAGGTCAAATTCACTCTCCCCTGTCTGCGATGCCAGCACCGCGCCCTCATCCAAAATGCTCACCCGGGTCTGCGATCCGCCGCAGGCGGAGACCGTCACCCTGACCCTGTCAAGTGCCGGGGTCACAACATACACATCCTCTATATAATTCTGCTCTCTCACGTCCAGCCATACCTCACGGTACAGCCCGCCGTAGGTGAGATAGTCAATGACAAAGCCAAAGGGGGGTATCTCCCTCTTTTCCGTGGAGTCCAACCGCACTGTGAGAACATTCTCCCTGCCATAGCGCACAAGGCCCGTTATCTCCGTGCGAAAAGCCGTATAGCCGCAGCGGTGGCTGGCGCACTGTACGCCGTTTATATACACGGCAGCCGTATGGGCTGCCCCGTCAAACTGCAAAAACAGCCGCTTTCCACGGCAGGTCTCTGGAACATCCAGCGCCCGCCGGTAACCGGACACAGTTTCATAGTCCTTTGGCCCGGCATAGTGCAGCGGAACCTCCCTGACGGTATGGGGCAGGCGCACCGGTTCTCCCCCGGTCTCCCCGCGCAGGAACTCCTCCGACCAGTGCTCTGTAAATACCCAGTCATTGCAAAGGCTTATCATGGGCTTTTCCTCCTGTTTGTCCGGTTTTTATAATTCTATCATCACTTCACAGCGCAGACAAGCCGTGTTTTCCGAAAGATGAAAACACGGCTTGTCATTTTTAATTATTTTACCGCGGCCAGAAGCGCCTCCACCCGGTCGGTCTTCTCCCAGCCCATGTGGCCGTAGGCGGCAAGCTGGCGGTATATTGGGCGGCGCAGATCCAGATCCCGGATAATGGCGCTGGGTCTGAAGTCAAACACCTTCTGCACCGCGTCACCGAGTTCTCCGTCGCTGACCTTACCTGTACCGAAGGTCTCCACCAGCACGGAGACCGGCCTGGCAACACCTATGGCGTAGGCAAGCTCTATCTGGCAGCGCTCCGCAAGGCCTGCGGCCACCACGTTTTTCGCGGCCCAGCGGGCGGCGTACGCCGCGGAGCGGTCCACCTTTGTGGGGTCCTTGCCGGAGAAAGCGCCGCCGCCGTGGGGAGCGCTGCCGCCGTAGGTGTCCACGATGATCTTGCGCCCGGTGAGGCCGGAGTCTCCCTGAGGCCCGCCTATGACAAAGCGCAGCTTGTGAAAACTTTCAGGGATAGTAGTACGA
>CAYFSB010000117.1:0-5713 GCA_964345655.1 uncultured Oscillospiraceae bacterium | reverse complement strand
CGAGAGCTTGCACGACAGAACCAGAAGCTGACCGAGCAGAACGAGCGGCTGAAAACCACCATTGGCATCCTGAAGGGTGAATTCAAGCGCAGCGCCGGGCACAAGATCGCTGATCAGAGCATGAACCGGCTTGTTTCTCGCCTTAAAGGCCAGAATAAGAGCACAATCGAGCGAGAAGTGCTGAAGCAGAAGCTGACCAAGCTGTTTGATTATGTGCAGAATGCGGAAACCAACGAGCTGAATTTTGACGATGTGATGGATGTGACCGCAGACATTGCTAAGGACATTTTGAGCAACAGCCGCGAAACAGGCGAGAGCTTGCGCGAAAGTGACACCCGATACCAAGAGCTTTACAAAAACCTTGGCACGATTGAGGTTACTGCAGAGGAAAAGGCCAGGATCGAGGCTGCCTACGGGAAAGCGCAATTCGGCAAGATCAACGGCATCAAAATCAAGGTGGTTGATAAGGCACGAAGCCTTGATGATGTGCTGCACAACGACCTTGCAGCATCTTACCCTGAATTTTTCTCGGGTGATATTGCAAGCGCCGAAGATGTGTTTGACCGCATGGCACAGGTGCGAAGCGCCTTGAATGACCCTGTGCTTGACAATAACAGCGGCATGAGCTTTGACGAGATGGCCTACAGCCTTGCCCAGCAGATCTGGGACGAGTATCTGGATATGCCCGACACCCGCGCAAAAACCTATGCTGACAAGCAGGCAGATAAGTTTAAGGCGGCAAAAGAGGAATTCCGTGCCCAGCTGGAAGCCCAGCGGGCAGAAGCCAAGGCCGAGTATGAGCAAAGCCTTAAAACCGTGCAGCGTGAAAACGCAGCAGCCATTGAACAGGTGCGCGGTGAGACTATTGGCCTGAGAAAACGCTTAGCAAAAGCCAATCAGGAGATTGCAGACCTTAACAAGCGTGCTGCTGCGCAGGAAAAGACCATTGGAAAACAGGCTGAGAAAATTGACAGCCAGTCCAAAACCATTACGGAAAATAAGCAGAAAATGCGCGATCTGCACAGCGAAAGCAAGGAAGCCGAAAAGGCTGCCCGGCGAAATGTGAACACCGCATATGATTTTGGCGTTGCTGATCAGCGAGCTGTTGGTGATGCAAAAATTGCCGCAAAGCAAAAGCAAATCGACAAACTGAAAGCGGATATCAAAGACCGACAGCAAAAGATGCGCGATCTGCGCAGCGAAAAGAACCAGAAGATCCTTGAAACCCGTGCCAAGTATCGCGGCATGATGGACAAGCAGCGCGAGAACCGGGCAAAAACGGAACTCCGCAACAAGATCAAGAAAAATGGCATGGCGCTTGCATCGGCTTTGGCAAAGCCGACAAAGAGCAAGTATGTGCCGAAGGAGCTTGTGCGCACCGCTGCAGACCTGTGCGATATTATCGAAAGCACTGCAAGAACCGGCAAGTCGCGCGGAACACAGTATCAGCAAAAGCTGGCAGACCTTAGAACGCTTTACACCCAGATGAAAAACAGCAAGGATTTTGATATTTCCTCGGAGTATCAGGCCGATGTGGATGATATGATTCAGGAACTGAACCAAAAGGCTCTTAATCGGAATCCCAACGCAAGAACTGCTGACACGGTTACCGAGGTGCAGAGCAAGGTATCGTCTGCAGGCCAATTTGCAGATCGCTCGCTCAACGACCTTACCACAAGCGAGCTGGCTATGCTGAACAATGTGATTTCCGCAATCAACAACACGATCAGCAAGGCCGGTCAGGCACACACAAAGGCGTACACCCTCAGCCTGAGCGAAACCAGAACCAAGGCTGCGAACGAAGTAAGGGCAGGGCATCGGCTGAATCCGAAAAACAAGGCAGCACAGGCAATCACAAATCAATTTTTGAATTACATGACCCCGCTGCGGCTTTTCCGATATGTCGGCGGCTACAGCGAAAACGGTGCTGTGCAGCAGATGTACAATTCACTGAACGATGCAGCCGTGGAAACTTCTGCCATTGAGCTTAAAGGCAACAGCTTTTTCTCGGATATCGCCAGCGACAGCAAGAATCTTTCCAAGTTCTCTGGATCCGGCGCGGACAGGATCAAATTGCAGACCCGAAACGAAACGCTGAATGATGTGGAAGTGGAAGTGACCCCTGCCATCATGGCTAATATGCTGGATGTGTGGGCACACAACCCGGAAGAAGTGGAGCGGATCGGATTTGTAATTCCCGACCTTGCTTTGTATCACAAGGGCATGACCAAGCAAGCCTATGCAAACGGCACGGTCATCAAGCCGTCTGCGGAGCAGTGGCTGCAGTGGAGTGCCGACAGCACGATGTACGGAGATTATGCAAAGCAATGGAGCAAGGCATTGAGTGAACAGAATGCGTTTATTGCACCGAAAATGCGTGAAACGCAGCTGGATATTCAGGGCTTTACCAATATCGGAGAGGGCGACCACCGCACGCTGTATCGAGATAAGAGCTATGTTAAGGGAACAACGGAAATCGTTGGCGGCGGCAAGACCTTGGTGCATGACGGTTTCACGAAAAACCGTGTAGAGGGCGCAAGGCAGCCGTTGTATGCAATGGATATTACCGAGTTTGCCAAAAAGACCGTGCATGACACCAGCGTTTTCGCTGGCATGAGTGCAGCGCTTTTGGACTTTTCCCGTATTTATGACGGCCCTGTGTTTACCGGGCAGGTGGACATGGATGGTGACCCCATCAGCAACAAGACCCTTGCTGGCATGATCGAGCAGCAGTACACCCCGACGGCAACCAATTACATTAAAAACCTGCTGGATGATATCCGGGAGCAGCCGAGAGCTGACCAGTCTGCCGCATTAGGCAAGCTGCTTGGCAATGTCGCCAGCGCAAGCCTTAGCATGAATGTAATCGGCACGCCCATCAAGCAGAGCCCTTCGTTCTACGCTGCCAGCAGTGTGATTGGCCTTAAACCACTGCTGAAAACCAATGCTCAGCTGACCAAACAGTATGCCATCACCCCGAAAGAAATCATGCAGTATACCCCGCTGCTTGCCCTTAGAAACGAGCAGGGCGGCAGTCAGGAGCTTGCTGCTCTGAAGCGCGGCACCGGGAAGATTGCCGGTTTTACAGCAAAACTGCCCGGCACGAAGCTGATCAGCTGGGTGGATATGCGTACTGTAAAAGCCCTGTGGGCAGCCAGCGCCGATTATGTGCATAGCCAGAATGCCTCGCTTGATGTGGACAGTGCTGAATTTAAGCGGGAAGTGGCAAAGGTGTTCAATCGTTGCGTGCAGGAGACCCAGCCGAACTACAGCACCCTGCAGCGCAGCGAAATGCAGCGAAGCGGAAATGCGTTTTACCGCATCCTCGGCCAGTTTAAAACGCAGCCGATCCAGAACGGTAATATTCTGCTGGATGCCTACCTTAACATGAAAGCCAATAAGGGCAGCAAAGCCGCAAGCAAGGAATTCGGCCAGGCGCTTGCCGGACAGACCCTGAGCCTTGTTGCATTTGTGGCGCTTGGTAACCTTGGCAGACTGATCATGCACCAATTTAAGTATTGGACAGATCCTGACAAGGAAGAAGTGACTGCTGAGCAGGTGGCAAAGGCGTTTGGATCTGATGCTTTGAGCAGTGTTCTTGGCATGATCCCCGGCGGCACGGAAGCTCTTGAAATCGTGCAGGGCTACGATTACAGTAATGTGACCACCAGTTTCATCAATGATTTTGTAAACAGCAGCAAGCGCGTTTATGATAACTTCCCGAAAATCTTCGATGAGGAACTTTCGGATTCCGAACGAGAAGCCGCAAAGAATAAGGTGCTGAAGGGCGCCGCAAAGATCATTGACCTTACCGGCCTTCCTGCCAGCACCAGCGTGCGCCTTTCGGATGCCGTAAACGGTTGGTATAAGGATATCACTGCAGGAGAGCTGAACAGCCAGCAGAAGCCCACAGAATCGGTGCAGAAGGCACGGCTTTACAATGCATACTTGAGCGGTGACGAAACGCAGAGAACGCTTGCCTATGACAGCCTCATCGGCATGGGCGTGCGTGAAAACGAGATCAACAGCGCCATGATGACCAAGCTCGGAAGCGAGGATGACATGAAGAAAGCTGCGCAGCAGCTCGCTGATAACTTCCTTGAATCCGATGATGAAATCGAAGCTGTAATTTCCAAATATGCGGATCTGGGCTTTAAAGAATACCTTGTGCGGAACAAGGTAAGCGGCATGGCCGATAGCATCGTTTCCAAGGAAACCGAAGAATCCAAGTATGAGATCCTTGATAACACCATGGATTATTTGGAATCCAATGATATCTACAACTGGCTCGGTGAAGAAGATCGCGCAGCTGTGCAGAAAAGCGTTTCTGGTGATGCCGCCAAGATGGCAAAGCAGCAGGCTGGCTATGAGCAGAAATATTCTGAAGGTGAAAAATATCTTGCAAAGGTTTCCGGCGGTGACAGCGATGCCTATATGAAATTGCGTGCAGCTTATATTGCAGCAAATCGAAAAGCGACGGCGTATGGTAAATCCGATAACGATTCCAAAAACTTTTACAATGCGGTTATCGGCAGCGGATACAGCAAATCCTTAAAATCTGCGCTGCTGCAGGCCAAGAACGGAAATTCCAAACTTGTGAATGCAAGTGCTGATCAGATCCTTGCGTATTACGGAGCATCCGCACAAGCCGACACGGACGGAAACAGCCGTGTATCACAGGATGAGTTTAAGGCTTATGTGCAGAAATCGGGCATGAGCCAAAGCGCTGCGGCCTATGTTTGGAGCATTCGCTGGCCCAAGGGCAGAAATCCGTATTTGTAAGGGGGAGATTTTATGAGCCATCAAGTTATTTGGACGAAATGCATACTTGAACGCTTTATCGATGTGGGTAATCTCACCAAAGAGGAAGAAGCCGTGATAAGAACCCGGGCTGCCGGTTGGACACGCACCGAACAAAGTATGAAGCTTGGCATGAGCCTTTCCACCATCGACCGCATTATTAAGCGGTTGAAGGTGAAGTACGACCGTGCGCAGAAGTATGATGTGCTTTTGCCGCCGAGAAAGCAATCTGCGCAAGAATTGTACATGGATGAAAACTAATATACTGCGCGTAAATTTTCTTGACTTTTAGTATACAAAGAGTTATACTTTAGTCACGGGGACATGGTTGTGCATAAAGCCTCCAAATTTTCATTCTTTTTTCGAGACCCTTTCAAGCAAGACCAAAAGAAGCAAGGCAAAAAGGCCAGTGCTGGAAACAGCACCGGCCTTTTTGTTTTTATCCATACGACAACAAAGAAACAAAAATTCGTTAAAAACCCGGCGGGAAAACGAGAGTTTTCTTACCGGGTTTTCCTTTATTATTAAAGTAAGAAAAGAAGCGCTTCTTTATTACCTTAAATAAAGGAGGAAATTTTTATGAGTGAAATGATTCCTGCAAGCCGTGGCGTTGCGAATGCTGGCCTGACCACCGGCGTGATCGGCACTGCTCTGGGTGCGCTGAATGCGCTTGCCGGTTTGGGCGGCGCAGCTGCGGCCGGAACTGTCGTGCGTGACAGTGACGAGCATTTTGTAAATCGCTACGAGATGAACCTTGTGCGCGAGCTGCAGAACAAGGACACCGCTTTGGCGATTTCTGAAAGCGAGAAATACACCGACAAGAAGATGGTGGAAGTCTATAACGCTCTGAATGCGCAGGACAAGGCCATCCGTGCTGATGTTGCCGCAAACTATCGTGAATTCAGAGATTTCA
>CAYFSB010000116.1:0-5724 GCA_964345655.1 uncultured Oscillospiraceae bacterium | reverse complement strand
CACGGAGTTACCATGCGCTGCCTGCTGTCGCGGATAACGGGGATAAGCCTTCGGGATACGGAGACGCTGCCCATCTGCCGCAACACCGCCGTGTCCAAGCTACGCTGGGAGGACGGACACTTTACAGCGGAATATATAAACGACTATTCCCACATACTTTCTCTTGGCATATCCCCCTGGAGTCAGACGGGAGATCTGCGCCATGAGAGCTTTGACCCGGCCAGCGACAGGGCCTGGTATCAGGCCTGCTACGCGGACGCCTGGCAGACAGCTCACGGCTCGCTGGACGGCTTCTCCCCTGAGCCGTACTACGACTCCGCCCTGAAGCACTATCGCCGCTGCCCCGACGCGGTGCTGCGCATGTACAATGGGGAAGAGCTTGCGGGGCTTATTGATCTGGACACCCAGCGGGGCGCCCACGCCGGCTACGGCTGGATAAGCCTTCTGTACCTGGCGCCGGAGTACCGCTATCAGGGCTACGGTGTTCAGCTGTTAGGGCGGGCTATTGCAGTATATTCCGCGATGGGGCGCAGAGCGCTGCGGCTGCATGTGGCCGACAAGAACACCTCGGCGGAGTCTTTTTACAGGCGCTGCGGCTTTGAGGCACTGAGCTATGAGCGCAGAGGCACAGGCAAGCTCATATTGATGGAAAAGAAACTGGGAGGGAAGCGGAATGAATGACGATCCGGCCAGGATCCGCCGGCTTGATATCGCCGCAGGCAGAAGGATCCTGGTTATCTCCGATATACACGGGAATATCCCCTATCTGGAGGGAGTTTTAAAGAAGGCCCGTTTCTCCGGCGGAGATGAGCTGATAATGGACGGAGACTTTCTGGAGAAGGGGCAGGACAGCCTTGGGACACTGCGCTATGTGATGAAGCTGTGCCGGGCGGGCAACACCCACGCCGTCTGCGGCAACTGTGACGACTGGGCAGACATTTTCTCTCCAAAGCATGAGGGTCTTCGGGATGAGCGCGCCCTGCGCTATGTCATGTGGAAAAAGAGCGGCCTGCTCTGGGACATGTTCAATGTCTGCGGCATCGACCCATTTGAGCTGGAGGATTTTTCCTCTGTGAAGGCCCAGCTCTTGAGGGCTTTCCCTGAGGAGTGGCAATTTCTCGCCGGCATTCCCCACGCCATAGAGACCGAGAACTTCGTCTTTTCCCATTCCGGCATGCGCCCTGACAAACCCCTGCGGGCGCACACCGCCGGGGAGCTGGACCGCTGCGACAGCTTCCTTACCCGCGGCTGGAGCTTTGACAAATGGGTCATAGTCGGCCACTGGCCGGTGATGCTCTACGGCACGGACAGAGTCTGCGCCAACCCCATCGTGGACAGAGAGAAAAAAATCGTCAGTATTGACGGGGGCTGCGTTCTGAAGGATGACGGGCAGCTCAACGCCCTTATTATCCCGGACCGGGACAGTGAAGATTTCGGTTTTGTGGCCTATGACCCCTTTCCTGAACGGACAGTCATGGACGGGCAGCAGGAGGGCAGGCGCTCCTACTACATCCGCTGGGGAGACAGCCGGGTGCAGGTACTGCAAAGGGGCGAAGAATTTTCCCGCTGCCGCCATGTGCGCACCGGGTATGAGATGGATATACTTACAAAATACCTGTTTACAGACAATGAATTTACCGACTGCAACGACTGCACGGACTATATCCTGCCCCTGAGCGAGGGGGATACGGTTCGGGTAGTTGAGGAGACCTCAAGGGGCTTTTTTGTGAAGCACAAGGGCTGCTCCGGCTGGTATTATGGAGAATTGGAATGAGTGAAAATCTTGAATTTCTGCCCGTGTCCAAAGAGGACATGGAGCAGCGCGGCTGGTGGTGGTACGACTTTCTGCTTGTCACCGGCGACGCATATGTAGATCACCCCAGCTTTGGTCCAGCGGTGATAGGCCGGGTACTGGAGGCGGCAGGCTACAGGGTGGCGATGCTGGCCCAGCCCGACTGGCACTCCGCGGATCCGTTTCGCGCCATGGGCAGACCGAAGCTTGGCGTAATGCTCTCCTCCGGCAATCTGGACTCCATGGTTGCCCACTACACCGCGGCCAAAAAGCACCGCAGCGAGGACTTCTACTCCCCCGGAAAGCAGGCTGGGCTGCGCCCTGACCATGCGGTGATAGTCTATGCCAACCGGGCCAGAGAGGCCTTTCCGGACCTGCCCATAGTAATAGGCGGCCTTGAGGCATCACTGCGCCGCTTTGCCCACTACGACTACTGGGACGACAAGGTGCGCCGCAGCGCCCTGATAGACGCCGGGGCAGACATTCTGGTCTACGGCATGGGCGAATACGCGAGCCTTGAGATTGCCCGCAGGCTGAAGAAGAAGGAGCCTGTCTCGGCGCTGACGGATATCCGGGGCACCGCCGTGGCGGTGAGCGACGGAGCTGTCTGCGCCTATGAGAGCGTGACGCTGCCCTCCTTTGAGGATGTGAGCCGGAGCATGATGGACTATGCCAATGCCACACGCATTGAATATGCCGAGCACGACCCGGTGCGGGGCAAGGCGCTGATACAGCCCCACGGCAGACGTTTTCTCATAGTCAACCCCCCCGCCATGCCTCTCAGCTCAAAGGAGCTTGACCGGGTGGCGGAGCTGCCCTACACAAAGCAGTACCACCCCATGTATGAGCCCATGGGCGGCGTACCGGCTATTGAGGAGGTAAAGTTCTCGGTTATCCATAACCGGGGCTGTTTTGGCGGCTGCAATTTCTGTTCGCTGGCCTTCCATCAGGGCAGAATGGTCACCTCCCGCAGTCAGGAGAGCGTTATCCGCGAGGTGACGGCGCTGACGGAGCTGCCGGATTTCAAAGGCTACATAAACGACGTGGGCGGCCCATCCGCAAACTTCCGCCATCCCTCCTGCCAGAAGCAGCTGAAATACGGCATGTGCGCCGACAAGCGCTGTCTTGCCCCCACCCCATGCCCCAATCTGGACGCGGACCACTCCGACTACCTGGCGCTTTTGAGAAAGCTCCGGGCCATACCGGGTGTTAAAAAGGTCTTCGTGCGCAGCGGCATACGCTATGACTACATGCTTGAGGACAAAAACAGCGAGTTTTTCTCCGAGCTTGTAAAATACCACATCTCCGGCCAGCTGAAGGTGGCGCCGGAGCACTGTATAGACTCGGTGCTGGACTACATGGGCAAGCCCCATATAGGCGTGTATGAGCAGTTTATGGACCGGTATCGCCGCCTCAACGACAAATACTCCAAGGAGCAGTACGTTGTACCCTATCTCATGTCCTCCCATCCGGGCAGCACATTGCAGGACGCGGTGGCGCTGGCGGAGTATCTCAATAAGCACGGCCGCCAGCCGGAGCAGGTGCAGGACTTTTACCCCACCCCCGGCACCATATCCACCTGCATGTACTACACCGGCCTTGACCCTATCACAATGAAGAGCGTATACGTGGCAAAGAGCTTTCACGAGAAGGCCATGCAGCGGGCGCTGCTCCAGTGGAAGCGGCCCGACAAGCGGGCGCTGGTGACAGAGGCGCTGAAGGAGGCCGGGCGGCAGGATCTTATAGGCTTCGGCCCGGACTGTCTGGTTCGCCCGGAGCAAAATCCAAGGCGGCGTCCGGAGGCAAAGGCGAAGCCCAAAAAGGAGGCCGCGCCGGAGCCGGTGAAGGCTCCCGCAAAGCCTGTGAAAAAAGAGGGCTGGGCCAAGGCAAAGCCGAAAAAAGACAGCCGGGGCGCCGGCCGGAAGCGGGGCTGATATGGACAAGATCTTATCAAACGGCACGTACATTTTTGGCCTCTGGCTTGCGGTGATAAGTCTGTTGTGCTTTGCAGCCATTGGAATTGACAAACACAGGGCAAAGGCTGGCGCCCGGCGCATTCCGGAGGCGCGGCTGTTTCTGCTGGCGCTGCTTGGCGGCGGCATAGGAGGCTGGCTTGGAATGTACGCCTTCCGCCACAAGACACGCCACTGGAAATTTGTTGTGGGTTTTCCGCTCATTGCTCTGGCGCAGGCCGCGGCACTCGTTTACCTGGCGCTGAAGTGATATATGCCGGGATCGCTTCCCGGCGGCATTATAGAAGAGGAAAACAAATATGGAAGAAAGATCCAATAAATTAAAAACTTACGATATGGCATACATCGCCCTTATGGCAGTGCTCATCTGTGTGTGCTCATGGATATCCGTCCCATCCACCGTGCCCTTCACCATGCAGACCTTCGCCGTCTTCTGCGCGCTGGCGCTGCTGGGCGGGAAGCGCGGTACACTGGCGGTACTGGTGTATATTTTGCTGGGCGCCGTAGGGCTGCCGGTCTTCTCCGGCTTTGCCGGCGGACTGGGCAAGCTTTTGGGGCCCACCGGCGGCTACATTCTGGGCTTTCTGTTTCAGGGCCTGATATACTGGCTTGGTGAGCGGAGAGGGAAAAACAGCCTGCCGCACATGGTGGTATTTATGCTGCTGGGGCTTCTGGTCTGTTATGCCTTCGGGACAGCCTGGTTTATGGCAGTCTATTCCTCCGACAGCGGCCCCCTGGGGCTTGTCACGGCTCTGACCTGGTGCGTCTTCCCCTTTATTGTTCCGGATCTGGTAAAACTCGCCCTGGCGCTGCTGCTGGTCAGGACATTGTCAAAGCATGTGAAGCTAAAATAAGGAAGCGGCAGACTGCCGCTTCCTTATTTTTAGAAAATTTCCGCTTGTCTTCACACACCGTCGTCAGTGACGGCGTCGCTGCGAAACAGCAGTGAGATACACCATAGTGCCGCCAGACCCACCAGCGTGTACACCACGCGGCTGACAGTCGCCGTCTGTCCGCCGAAAAGCCACGCCACGATATCAAAACGGAACAGGCCGATGCTGCCCCAGTTGATACCGCCGATTATGGCCAGCCTCAGAGCGATACGATCGATTATCACAAGAAAATCTCCTTTCATGAAGGCGGTCTGAATACATCCTCTTTTTCATATGTTGCTTCATCTCAGACAGCCTAAGGTTTCCGTTTTATTTTTGCCCATGAAAAGAAAAATATACATGTCCTAAAACTGGTGCTTTTTCGACTTTCCTCGCTCTTTACAAATGGGCGCAAAAGTATTATTTTATAGTCACAGCTTATCCAATTGGTCTTTCAATTGAAAGACCCGGCTCATATCTTTATCCCACAACCCTGTTTTGCGGACTGATTTTTCAGTCCGCACTTTTTTTGCCGTTCTGGTTCAGTCTTTTTCTGAAAGGGAAATACATCATGGCCCAGGCCGCCGCTATCATCGGCAGATAGCCCAGCACATAGCCGGGCCTGCCCAAAAACGCAAACCACTCCAGAGGCGAGCCCTCCGATGGCCAGTTGAGAAACATATAGTTTGTGCCGGTCAGCCGGTCAAAGACATATACGGGTATGGCCATGAGCAGCATTATGCCGAGGCACTTGGGCGTCTCCCGGATATCCGGGCGCAGTTCTCCCGCCGTCACCGGCATGAGCACATAGGCCACAATAAGCATGTGCAGCGCGAAGCTGGACAGCGTCATGAAGTGCAGCAGCGGGTAATAGCTCCAGTCGGGAAACAAAATGGCCGCCAGTGCCCCAGGCATACAGAAGGCATAGAGAAACTGCCCTGTCAGCCGCCCGCCCCGCAGGGCGTGGAAAAACACCGCATACACCGCAATGCCGCACAGATGCAGCGGCAGCCTGCCTATGCCGTATTCCCCCGCCAGCATCAGGAGCAGCGCCCCAAGAAGCTCCAGTCCCAGCCCCAGCCACGCC
>CAYFSB010000115.1:5383-5724 GCA_964345655.1 uncultured Oscillospiraceae bacterium | reverse complement strand
CTTTGCTCTGGCAAAGAGGGCGTCCCAGTCGTACTTCACGCCGTACTCCTTCTCGATGAAGGCTATGGCGTCCCTGAGCGCCTGAGTGGAGTAGGGGTGAGCGCCCGGCTCATTGTGTATCATGGCCATGGTGACAGGCATATCCGGCAGGCCCACTCTGCGGCGCTGGAACATGGAGGTGGACTCAGAGGCATTGCAGGGCATATTGGTGGTCAGAAAAGCCCGGCCTATCAGGGGGAAGGCGTCGTCTATTGCAACGCCAGTCTCCGCAGCGCAGCGGGAGCACACGTCGGCCGGAAGGCCGTAGGACTCGGCCACGTCTATGTAGGGGTTAAGATGCT
>CAYFSB010000115.1:0-5333 GCA_964345655.1 uncultured Oscillospiraceae bacterium | reverse complement strand
ATCGCAGACTATAAATTCAGGCAGAGTCTGGAGCGGCACGGGGATAAGGTCTTTAAAGCCTGTCATAAAGAGCGGGGGCAAAACCTCGTCCATGGGTACGATCTTGTCAGTGAGGGGGCCGCCGCCGAAACGCCGGTCGTTTGCCAGCACTACGGCGATCTTTCCGGTAAGGCTGGAGACTATAGCGTGCATGTTCAGGTGGGCTGTGCGCAGCTCATAGCCGCGGTAGCCCTCAAACAGGCGGTCGATAAACATAAATGTGCCCAGATATGAGCCCATCCAGCGGTATTCCCAAAAGCCCTTCAGGATATTCACCGGGGACTTGCTCACCATGAGGGCCATGGCCCCAAGATTTGCCAGCCACTGGGTATAATCAAAGAAAGTATCTTTGACGCCGCGCCACTCACGCCATTTGGCAACGCCTGTCTTGTCGTAATAGCGGCTTCTCTGTCCGCCCACGCCATTCTCGGCCTGCCAGATTGGGTCAAAGCGCTCTAACTTCTTGTCAATGGCGGCTATAAGCTTATCAGTTGCTTTCATCTCACTTGCCTCCCTGAATGTTTTTGATTTCCAGAGACTCTATGAAAGCCTGGAAACGGGTGCGGAGCTGACCTACCGCGCCCATCGCGTACTCCTTTTCAATGGTGCAGCAGGGTATCTTCATCTCGTTGACAAATATGTAGGAGGCCAGGACCTTCTCATAGCTCCAGAACTCGCAGAACTTCATGTTTTCATAGATTATGCCGTCCGCGCCAAAGTCCTTCACCAGATGCTGTACCTCGCTGTGGCGCTGGTCTATCTTATCCCCGTCCATCAGGCGGGCGCACTGGTTCCACTGGAGATAGTGGCGGCATATGGCGTCAAATGCAGACTCGCCGGGGAGGATCTCTATCTGCTCCCGGCTGGGGAAGCTGCCGAAGCAATATCTGTCGGCCACCACCATGGCGCCGCAGTTCTCGATAAGCTTTGTAAACTCCGGATCGTCGACCTCGGAGCCCACCAGGACCACCTTGGCCCTGTAGGGGAACACGCCCTCAGGCTCACGGGTCTTGATCTCCTCCAGCGTCTCTTCCAGGAAGGGCTTTATACGCTCGTGGGGGCAGACCTGGCTCACCAGCTGGATCACATGGAACTCATAGCCGGTTATGGGCGGGTTGGCCAGCTTGCGGAAATTGCCTATCTCGGTGATGATACGGCTTATCTCATTGTGGTCCTCAATGGCCTTGAGCATGGCCTCCTCGGACACGTCCACGCCCAGTCTGTCTCTCAGCTCATCCACTACCTTCAGCTTCAGCTGCGCCTTATAGTAGTCCAGATTGGTGTTGTCGCCCTTCATGGGCGGGTCAATAATAGTGACAAAGAAATTGTCCCTCTTTACGGGGTTGAGCAGGAAGAAATGCTCTTCCATGCGTTCCATTGCAGCACAGCCCTCAGCGCCGAACAGCGCGTCCAAATAGTTGTATCCGCCCTCAATGGCGCGCTCAAGAATACTTCTCACATAGGGACAGTTTCTGGTGGTCATGTAGTAGCTGGCCACGTCGGTGGATGTGCAGCGGGGGGCGCGCAGGCGGCTGGAAAAGCAGCCGGGAAGATTCAAAAGGGTCTCAGGTATGTAATAACAATTGTAACCCAGAGCATGCTTTCCCTCTTCAACTGCCTTCGTCACCAGCTCGTTTTGGGCATCCTGGAGCAGGTTCTCGAAGTAGATTAGATGCTTAAGATCTTTCAAGCAATACACCTCTTTATGATAAATTCTTATATGTTTGCCCCAGGCGGAGCAATGATTTACGTGGTAATTGCTAAAATGTTATCACATATACCGTCAACAGTCAACGACACTTCTTCTCATTGGTCAAAAAAACGGTTTTCTTTTTATAAAAAACTTTTTATTTTTTCACTCCCGCGTCCAAATTGGCCGGTCCTGGGGGGATCCTCCTCTTTAAAATTTACCGCCGGTTCATTATTATGGCAAACTATGCTCTTGCACCTTTTCGGGAAAGATGGTAAGCTATCAGCATAAGCCTACAAAAAAATACAAAGGAGCGTGGTCAACATGGTTAATATCATCATGGGCCTGAAGGGATCCGGCAAAACAAAGAAACTGGTGGATTTGGTACGCAGCGCGGTGAACGACGGCACCGGCGATGTTGTCTGCATTGAAAAAGAGCGCAAACTCACCTATGACATTCCCTATCAGGCCCGCCTTATCAACGCCGGTTCCTACGATATCGGCAGCTATGAATTTCTTAAAGGCCTTATTTGCGGAGTACACTCCGGAAACTATGACGTTACTCATTTCTTTATAGATAACTTCTACAAGCTGGTCAACGATAAGTCCGCAGAAGCGCTGGAGACCTTTGTTCAGTGGCTGGATCACTTCTCAGAGGAAGAGCATATAAGCTTTGTCATCAGCATGACCGCCGAGCCGGAAGCCGCACCTGAGAGCATAAAAAAATATCTTATTTGACATAAACAGGGCGCGCCGCAAAACAAATGTTTTGTAGCGCGCCCTTTGGATATGTGCTCTCACTCCAGCTCTTTATACATGGCAGGCGCCGAGGCCTTGTTGGCGGTCTCGTTTATCTCCGTGACCTCCACTCTCAGCGTTCTCTGGCCGAAAGCTATCTCTATTATGTCCCCTGTCTTTACCTGATAACTGGCCTTGACCTGTCTGCCGTTTACAGACACCCGCTCCCCATCGCAGGCCTCGTTTGCCACTGTGCGGCGTTTTATAAGTCTGGAAACCTTCAGAAATTTATCAAGCCTCATTAATACATCTCCATAATGTAAAAATAGCCGCGTATCAACGCGGCTATTTTTGATTCAGCTTACTTTGCAACGGCATCCTTGAGTGCCTTGCCTACCTTGAAAGAGGCAACGCGGGATGCAGGAATCTGGATCTCTTCCTTGGTCTTGGGGTTGCGGCCCACGCGGGCATTGCGCTCCTTGACTTCAAATGCGCCAAATCCCACCAGCTGTACCTTGTCGCCTGCAACAAGTGCGTCAGTAATAGAATCAAAAGCTGCGTTTATGGCCTTTTCGCTATCCTTCTTGGACAGACCGGCCTTCTCTGCAACTGCAGTTACGAGTTCTGCTTTGTTCATGTTTATTCCTCCTAAAAAATGCGGCTCAATGCCATGTTATGATGAGTCTGCCCTAAAATCAGGCAGAATACTCATCTGTCTTCCGTGCGCCGCTGATACACGAAAACGCAACGCCTTAAATTTACCATATTCCGCCGTGTTTATCAAGTATTATTTGCTTCGTCGCCCATATTTCAGCGCATTTTTAAGAATATTCAGCGCATATGAAGCAAATTCGCCACTTTTTCTCCGCCTGGGATAAGCGCCATATCCTCTCTGGTTACAGCACGTGTGTTCACAGCCGCGATCAGATACACCACAACGGCCGCAACTATGGCCAGCATCATACACAGGAGCATGTGAAGCCTGTCGCCCGCGCCCAGCAGCTTCTCCGCAATGCCGTACACCGACCAGGCCGCCGCTCCCATCAGAACACTGGATATTATGGAGCCTGAGAAGATCTTCAACAGACCCGGCTTCTGCTTCATGGCCAGGCGCATGAATATAAGATCCATGACGACCATTACAAAATAGCTGATGAGCGTGCCTACCGGTGCGCCATAAATATTGATAGACGGCTGGGCCACCAGGAACCAGTTTATCACTATCTTTACTATTCCTCCGGTTATCATTGTCACCATGGTGAGCTTCTCCCGCCCGGAGGCCTGCAAAATGGCGTTTTCCATAAGCACTGTGCACACAAAGATGGACGCTGCGCCCATTATGGTCAGTAGTCCCGGCCCGGCGGCGTTGCTGTTGGGGTAGAGCACCTTCATTATCGGGTAGGCCAGCACCGAAATGCCCACACCCATAGGCAGGCTGAGTACCGCGGAGATACGCATGGAGTCCTCGGAGGTTCTGGTGGCCACAGTCTGATTGCCCTTGGCAATTGCCCCGGAGATCGCAGGTACAATTGCAATGGTAAGCGGCGTTATAAACGCAGCGGGCAGATTGAACAGGTTCTGCGCCTTGCCGTAAACCCCGTACAGCACTTTTGCCTCATAATATGAAAAGCCCGCCGCTGACTGGAGCCTGTTCATACAGAGCTTGGAGTCCACGGAATTTAGCAGCGCCATTATACACGCGCCAAAGGCGATGGGTATGCCGATGGATATGAGTCTTTTGACAATTGTCCCGGCGGAGTCCACCAGATCGTCGTCCTGGGGCACGTCATTGGGAGATCTGCCGCCGGAATAGGGGGCAGAGAGCGCATTATAGTTTTTCCGCTTGTATATTATCATATACAGCAGCGAAATGGCGGAGCCTATGGAGACACCCATGATTGCCCCGGCGGAGGCCATGGGCAGACCCATGCCGGCCGACAGGAGTATCTTGGCCAGGATCAGCCCGGAGATGACCTTGAACAGCACCTCCAGCACCTCATCCACCGTGGTGGGCAGCATGTTGCCGTTGCCCTGACAATAGCCGCGATAGGCGGAGACCACACAGACCAGCAGTATCGCCGGGGACATGGCCTTGATGCTCAGCGCCGCGTCGGGATTCTCCAGATATTTTGCCGCCAGCCATTCCGGAAACAGGAACATTATCAGCGAGAACGCAACGCCCAGCACAAAGAAAGCCAGCCTTGCCACCCGGAAGAGCTTCTCCTCCTGCTTGGCCTGTCCGTTGGCGTCAGCCTCGGCCACCATTCTGGACAGCGCCACCGGCAGACCCGATGTGGCCAGAGTGAAGAAGATGAAATATATATTATACGCGCCCATGAACATTGAGTAGCCTTCATCGCCCAGAATGTTTCCCAGGGGGATCTTGTAGATGAAGCCCAGAATCTTCATGATAATGACGCCAATCGTCAGTATGGCTGCGCCGTGCATGTAATTTTGTCCCTTGGTTTTAGACATAGCACCCTCCCGGTCTCGAGCTGTTGTTTACTATACACTGCGGCAGCTGAAAATTCAAGGGAATTGAGATAGCCGCGCAGGGCGCGCCGCAAAATCAATGCGGCGCGCCCTGTAAAAAGTCATCCCAGCTGTTCCAGAATGTGCCGCGCCACATGGACGCCGCTGGCAGAGGCATGAGACAGCGAGTGGGTGACGCCGGAGCCGTCGCCTATCACATAGAGGCCCCTGCTCTTGGTCTCAAGATTGTCGTCTATCTCCACTTCCATATTGTAAAACTTCACCTCTACTCCATAAAGCAGAGTGTCGTCATTGGCAGTGCCGGGGGCAAGCTTGTCAAGGGCATATATCATCTCGATAATGCCGACCAGAATACGCTTTGGTATCACAAGGC
>CAYFSB010000114.1:0-5755 GCA_964345655.1 uncultured Oscillospiraceae bacterium | reverse complement strand
GGGCTCTTGATTACCTCACCTGCGGCAAGAGACGCAGCGGGTGCAGCAGAAGGCGCGGCAGGTGCGGCTGCGGCAGCCGCAGGGGCTGCGGCAGGTGCGGGAGCCGCGGGAGCTTTGATTTCATATTCGTCTATGAGCATGGCCTCGCCCTGCTCTACCTCTACCTCATAAACTCTGTTATTCAGGCTGACTTTATATTTCATTTCTCTTTAACCTCCCGTATAGATAGGAACCGCAGTTCATTTAAGGGCTTGCCCATTGTGCCCGCGACGATAGCCATGACCATGGCGGCGTCTCTGGGGTCGGTGTCGTAGAGCTTGAGCTCACCGGCAGTGCCCGGCGCGGCAGGAGCGGCGGCAGGGACGGAAGCGGCAGCGGGAGCCGGTGCGGAGAGCGCGGCTTTTTTTGCCTTCTTTACCATCACGGCGCCCAGCGCCATAATGACTATCATCAGCAGCACAAGGCCGATGAACACTACGACGTAACCCAGCAGCGCCGTAATAGTGGCGTTCTCTATTGACAGATTTACCATATCATCCATGGTTTAAGCCTCCTTACAGCTCGGTAATGGAGTAGCGGACCTTCTTCTCCTCGGCCTCGCGGCGCTTTTCGAAGAAGTTTTCCGCCACCTGGGGGAAGGCGATGTAGCTGAGAACATCCTCTTCGCAAAGGGCGTCGCTTCCCAGCTCTTTTTCCGCTTTCTCATAGATGTCGGCAGGCAGGGTGGCGGCGTAGCGGCCCTCAATGGGAGTCTCCTCGCCAAGAATTTTCGCTCTTACCTCCGGGTCTATGGGGGCTGGGGTCCGGCCGTATTCGCCCCGGCAGTATGCCCGCATCTCTGCGCCTACATTTTTGTAGCGCTCACCGGAGAGCACATTCTGCACGGCCTGGGTGCCGATAAGCTGGCTGGTGGGAGTTACCAGCGGTGGATAGCCCATCTCTGCGCGGACTCTTGGCGTCTCCAAAAGGGCGGCATCAAATTTGTCCAGCGCGCCAAGGGCTTTAAGCTGGCTCAAAAGATTCGAGAGCATCCCGCCGGGTATCTGATAGCTGAGGCACTGGGTGTCGGTGGTCAGGGATATGGGGTTCAGGGTGCCGTCGGCTATGAAATCCGCCCTTACAGGCTTGAAAAATTCCGCGATCTGCTGGAGAATATCGCTGTTTAGCCCGGTGTCATAGCCAAGCTCGGTCAGCGCGTAATTCAGCGTCTCGGTGGCGGGCTGGCTTGCCCCGCCGGAGAAGGGGGATATGGCGGTGTCGATAACATCCGCCCCCGCCTCAACAGCCTTTAGATAGCTCATGAAGGCAAGACCGGGAGTGCAGTGGGTGTGCATGATCAGCGGCAGATCCACCGCGTCCTTTATGGCAGAGACCAGCTCATAGGCCGCCTTGGGCGTGAGTATGCCGGCCATGTCCTTTATACATATGGAGCTGACGCCCATCTGCGCCATCTCCTTTGCCAGATGCACATACTTGTCAAGAGTGTGTACAGGGCTTGTAGTGTAGGCAATAGCGCCGGAGGCAGCAGCGCCGCAGTCAATGGTCTCCTCAATGGCCACCTTCAGGTTGTCCGTGTCGTTTAGCGCGTCAAAAATGCGGATAATGTCTATTCCGTTTCTGACAGCGGCGCGCACAAAACGGCGTACGACATCGTCACTGTAGTGCTTGTAACCCAAAAGGTTCTGACCACGCAGCAGCATTTGCAGCTTTGTGTTGGGCATGGCCGCGCGGATACGGCGCAGCCGCTCCCAGGGATCCTCGTTCAAAAAGCGCAGGCATACATCAAAGGTCGCTCCGCCCCAGCACTCTACGGAATAGAAGCCTGCCTTATCCATTGTCTCCAAAATCGGCTCAAATTTATCGCATGAAAGCCGTGTGGCCACAAGAGACTGATTTGCGTCACGCAGCGCTGTTTCGGTAAACTGTACTTTCTTCATATTTCCTCCTACGCGGTAAATATAATATTTTTTGCTTTGCCGTGCCGGAATCCGCCTTGTAATACCAAACGGCAAGAGCTGTACTGTAAAAAAATATATCCTCAATTTTCGGTCATCTTATTATAGCATCTGCGTTTCTGCAAGTCTATAGACAAAAATTTTTTCTGGCAAATCACTAACAAACTGGAAAAAACCCGGGGAGAAAAATAAAAAAATTAGTAAGATTTACGAATTAGGACAAAAAAACTCGGACATAACAGGAACAATTGCATATAATGCGTTGAGGTTTTACCCTCAATCTGTATCTTCCGGAGGAAAACAATGACTGACAATGATCTGTATTCCACAAAGATATATACGAATTGCTGCAACGGAAGCTGCGGCTGAAATAATGGCTGCGGCTGCGGAAGCAACGTGGGTCCCGCCGGACCCATGGGCCCTCAGGGACCGATAGGCCCCCAGGGACCCATAGGACCTCAGGGCCCAGTAGGAGCAACCGGTGCCCAAGGCGCAACGGGTGCTACCGGTGCTACCGGTGCTACCGGCCCTCAGGGGCCAATAGGAGCCACCGGCGCACAGGGTCCCACCGAAGCCACCGGCGCAACGGGTGCTACCGGCCCCCAGGGGCCTGCCGGCGCCACCGCTACCAATGAAAACGCCATGCTCTACAACGCAAGCTCCCAGACTGTCACCGCAGGCAGCGCAATACAGCTCCCGGCAAAGCAGATAAACTCTACCGGCAGCATTACTGCCTCCGGCACTACCGGCGTCTCTCTGACGGCAGGGCAGTATCTGGTGACATTTGTGAGCGATGTGAGTACAACAGGCTCTGTCAACGCCGCCGCGGCGCTGGCTTTGGGCGGCACGGCGCTGCCCTACGCAGGTACCCTGCTGTCCCAGACCGGGGGTATTCAGGCACGTATAGCGCTCAATGCCATCCTGACTCTGACGGCAACTCAACTTCTGACTGTACTCAACACTTCCACCGGCACAAATACTCACAATAACGCCGTGCTCACCGTCGTGAAGCTGGCCTGATAAAACAACAGAATACGAAATGCAAAAAAAAATCATGGCGTGCCTTGCGGCACGCCATGATTGATAAATCTGGATCTATCGACTATATGATGCGCCGGGCCTCATAGCCGCGTGTGGCATAATAGCCGGACAGCTCAGAGGTGATTACGCCGGTGCTGGAGTTCGCCGCATGGACGAACATGTTGTTGCCGATGTACATACCCACGTGGCCTATGTAATCGCCGCTGGAGTAGAAGCAGAGCAGATCGCCCGGCTGCAGGTCAGAGGGATCCACATGGACGCCGTTGAGCGCCTGGTCGCAGGCTACGCGGTTGAGAGTGTAGCCAAACTGGGAGTACACATAGTACATAAGACCAGAACAGTCGAAGCCGGTGGAGGGAGATACGCCGCCCCAGCTGTAGTTATAGCCCACAAACTGCAGCGCGTAATCCGCTATCTGACGGCCCAGTTCGGAGCCGCCGGAGCTGGTATTGCTGTAGCTGCCCTTGGCCACATACTGGCTGTACACATAGCCCGCCTGCCCGTTGTAAGTGATGGCGGTCCAGTCGCCGGAGGTGCCGGTAATGGTCACGCTGTTGCCGTAGAACAGCTCCGCTAAAATGTCTGACGACATGGAGGGGCTGCTGCGGAAGCGGACATTGTTGCCACTGATGTATCCGGCCTCAGAGCTGGTATTTGAACCGGAGTCGGAGCTGCTGCCGGAGTCGGAACCGGTGCCGGAGCTGCTGCCGGAGTCGGCGGTGGCCGTCTCCTTTACATACTGGCTGTATATGTATCCGGCTGTGCCGTCTATGGTGCATGCGGTCCAGTCGCCGGAGGTGCCGTTAATGGTCAGCGCCTGGCCCTTGTTATAGGTGGCAATTATGCTGTAGCTGGTGGAGGGGCCGCTGCGGAAACGCACGTAATCCCCGTCGATATATCCGGCCTTCTCGTCCACTGGCGTCACTTCAACGCTGGGCGTTGCTACAGGCGTTGCGACAGGTGTTGCAACAGGTGTGGCCACGGGAGTTGCGGTCGGGGTTTGCTCAGGACTTGCCTCAGGCACCACTACTACAACATTGCCGCTGCCGGAAGAGGGGGTTGACACAGGAGTGGAGACAGGCGTGCTCACAGGAGTGGAGACAGGCGTTGCAGCGGGCGTAGATACAGGCGCTGAACTCTCGCCCGGTACTATCACGATCACGCCGCCGCTTTCAGGCGCTGTACTCTCGCTGCTGTCATCCGGAACCTCAACTGTCCCGCTGCTGCCGGAGCCGCCGGAGCTGCTGCCGGATGTTATGTACTGACTGTACACATAGCCTGACTGACCATATATGACACAGGCCGTCCAATCGCCGGAGCTGCCGGTGATTGTCAGGGGAGTGCCGATGTTGTACTCACCCAATATTGAGGATGAGGTGTTGGGGCCGCTGCGGAAACGCACATACATGGCGTTAATGGTTCCGCTGCCACCCTCGATGACTACATCGGCAGATGAGCTTTCCTCGGTAATGCTGATATATCGTGAGGAAATAAACCCGTCGGTGCCGTTATAATTTACGGCATACCAGTCACCGTTGGAGCGATCGGTCACATTGACAGATGCGCCTCTGGGCAGACAGTCCAAAACCTGATAGTTCATCCCGGGCCCTGAACGAAGATTGACTTCACTGCCGGTGACTACCGCGGCCTCCGCAAAGGCGGTGATTGTCAGAACGGAGCAGATAAGCACCGCGGCAATGAACGTCCTGAAGATATTCTTGCGCATTTAAAACATATCCTTTTTATTTTTTTATCTGGAGGAAAGTGCGCGCTCAAGCCACACTGCGGCAACATCCACAGCAGCGTAAAGACTGTCCTTCTCGCTCTTTTTCACTATCCTGTCCCTGGATTTTATAGACGGGTCAGTGAGCTGGAGCTGGAAGGATACTCTCGTAGCCACGTCCAAATCCTGCACCTTCTTGGTGTCGAGTATCTGCAGCATGATAATGTACTTATCAGTAAAGCTGCCGTAATAGATAATGTTGTCTTTCCTTTGGAGAGGGTGTCCTTTATACTCCAATGTATTTGCCAATCAAAGCACCTCCAGTAATGTAATCAAAATGTAACACAATGAGCCAAAAATGTCAACAGAAAATAATGGAAAAGGGGTTCAGACGCTGAGCAAACAGGGTAGAATGCGGGCGGAGTGGGGGAAAAAGTCCATTTCCCCCACATAAAGCCGAGGAAACATATTGCGCGCAGTGAGGAAATCAGGAGCAGGAGCGCGGGAGAGGGCGAAAGGCCGTCCAGCGATACAGCTATCCGAAAACGATTGTGGCGTTGCCGCCTGAACTTCCGCCGGAATTGCCGGAATTGCCGGAATTGCCGGAGCTGCCTCCACCTATTCCGTCGTCCTCGTAACCGGAGTCGTTGCCGATAATAATGTCGCTGCCTGAGCTGCCGGAATTGTCTGAGCTGCCGGAATTACCGCCGACGATAACGTTGCCGTCGTCATCCAGGACTATGCCCTCACCCTCGTACTCATCCGCGTCGTCGCCCAGACCGAATATTCCTGTGTCCCCGCCGATGTAGGGCCAGGTAAAGTCTTTATATTCCAGTCCCTCGTGTATGGGCTTCATGACTTTTTTCCAGAGCCGTGCGGCAGGGTTGCCGGATACGCCGATATAGGCCGGGGTATCAAAGCCTGTCCAGACGGCCGCCACATAGTATGGTGTGCAGCCGCAGAACCAGCGGTCCTTGTATTCGCCGGAGGTACCTGTTTTGCCGGCCACGGGCATGCTCCACAGGGCAGCCTCGGT
>CAYFSB010000113.1:3363-5764 GCA_964345655.1 uncultured Oscillospiraceae bacterium | reverse complement strand
CATGAGTACGCAGTGTGGTGGTCATAAGATTGCGCACCGGCGCATCGTCCTCAACTATAAGTATCAAGGGTCTGTTCATTCAGTTCTACCTCCCCTGCCGGTAATGTAAATGTGAACACTGTGCCCTGCGGCACATTGTCCCTGACCGAGATCTCCCCGCCGTGAGCGCTGACAATGGAGCGGCACAGCGAAAGACCCAGGCCAAGACTGCGGAGGCTGTCGGCCACCTTGTTTGTACCGGTGAAAAACATGTCGAACACTCTGGGTTTTATCTCGTCCGGAATGCCCGGCCCGTCGTCCCCGATGCTGACGGACACCATGCTGCCGGTCTTTTTCGCGCTGATAGATATCTTTGAGCCTGTGGGCGTGTATTTAACCGCGTTGTCCACAAGGTTGATTATCACCTGGACTATGAGCTTAGCGTCCATTCGGGCCAAAACCAGCTCCGGCACATCCACGCTTATCTCATGCTCGACGCTCTTCCTGTCCACGTGGCGCAAGGCCTCCGCCACCACCTCGTCTATAAGCTCCGCGGAAAACCGCAGACCCATGCGCCCCTCCTCTATCCTTGTCACAGACAGCAGATTCTCCACCAGATTGATAAGCCACATGGAGTCGTCATAGATATCGGTATATATCTGCCTCCGGGTGCTCTCATCAAAACCGTCCGGATTTGACAGCAGATTGCTGGCATTGCCGGAGATGGACGTCAGCGGTGTGCGCAGATCGTGGGATATGGCTCTGAGAAGGTTTGCCCGAAGCCGCTCGTTTTCCGCCAGTATCGCCGCCGCTTCCTTCTCTCTGGCATTCTTGTCGCTCTCCAGCGCCAGCGCGCACTCACCCAGAATGGACAGCAGCACACTGTTTTCAAAGGCATCCAGCGGGTCCTCCCCGGCGGCTATGCCCACCACGCCGTACACATGCTCGCCTACACGGATGGCCAGATACATACACTTTGCCCCGGAAAAGCTGTCTGTAGAGGCGCCTGCGTGCCGGTTATTCCTCAGCACCCAGTCCGCCACCGCCCGCTCGTCCGGCGTCAGATATTCCCCGCCTCCGTCAAGCTCCGCAGCCCCGTAAAGATTTGCCTCGCCCAGCTCCGTGCCTTCTGCCGGGTACAGCACCACGTCCCTGTCCAGCAGCTTTACAAGCTGGTTTGCTGTGGCGTCGATTATCTCGCCGCTGCCGTGGACCTTCTGCAGCAGCTGGTTCGTGTCAAAAAGCACCTTGGTCCTGTAGGCCGCATGGGCGGACTGGTCCGCATGTTCCTTCAGCCGCGCCGCCAGATTGCCGCTGATAAGCGCCGCAAGAAACATCACCGCAAAGGTCACGATATAGCTCTTGTCATAGGCAAGAAGCGTGTACCGTGGCACGGTAAAGAAGAAGTTGAAGACAAGCACGCTGACAATTGAGGAAATAATGCTGCACATCCTGTTTGTAGTCACCACGGAGGTGATGAGCACGCCCAGAATGTAGATGATTATTATATTTGTCTCCGTAAAGCCCAGGCTGAAGAAGAACATGCCCGCAAGCGTGGCCGCAATGAGAATGGCAAGGCTCCACAGCACATCCCTGAGCGGCACTCCGCCGCCGGTCTTTTTCCCGGTTTTTGGCCGGTAGCCGCCGGGCGCGGATGAGTCCGGGATGATGTGGATATCCAGGTTCGGCGCTATCTCTATGAGCTTTTCCGTCAGATTCGGCCTGCCGAAAAAATGCCGCCTGCCCACGGCGCTCCGGCCTATCACTATCTTCGACACGCCGGAGAGTCTCGCAAACTCCGCTATCTGATAGGGCACATCCTCCCCGTACACGGTCTCAATGGCAGCGCCAAGCTGCCGGGCAAGTCTTATATTCGCCCGCAGGCGTTTTTTATCCGTCTCCTCCAGTCCGGTGAAATCCGGTGTCTCCACAAAGAGCGCCGTGAAACGGCCCCTGAAGGCGCTGGCCATACGCGCTGCGGTGCGGATGATCTTGGCGTTGGACGGGGCGGAGGACAGGCAGACCAGAATATGCTCATCCGTGTGATACGCCCGGCCGCTGAAGCTGGCGGTCTCGGTGATGAGATTCATCCTGTCGGCACAGCGCCGCAGAGCTATCTCCCTCAGGCCGGTGAGCTTTTCCACAGTATAAATACTGTCCGCTTCACTGCCGCGGGGCGCCCCGCTTCCCAGCCGTTCCAGAAGCTCTCTTGGCTCTATATCTACAAGCTCCACCTGGTCGGCACTGTCAAAAACCGAGTCAGGTATACGCTCTGCCACCTGAATGCCGGTGATGGAGGCCACCAGGTCATTCAGGCTCTCTATATTATGCACGTTTACCGTGGTGTATACGTCTATCCCCGCCGACAAAAGCTCCTGCACGTCCTGATAGCGCCGCTCATGGCGGCAGCGCTGGGCATTGT
>CAYFSB010000113.1:2990-3353 GCA_964345655.1 uncultured Oscillospiraceae bacterium | reverse complement strand
CCAGCTCATCCACCAGCATCAGCTGCGCATCTCTCTTCAGCGCCGCGTCCAGATCAAACTCCCGCGCCGCTGCGCTATTTTGCCGGACAGTCATTTTGGGAAGCTGCTCCAGTCCGGTGAGCAGTGCCTGGGTCTGGGGGCTTGAGCGAGGCTCCACATAGCCCGCCACCACGTCCACACCTCTGTCCATGGCCCCGTGGGCCGCCGAGAGCATGGCATAGGTCTTGCCTACGCCGTCTGCATAGCCGAAGAATATCTTCAGCTGGCCGCGCCGCTTTACACCGCGGTCTCCGGTGACAGTCCCCCGCCCGTCGGGCCTTATGTCCATGGTAATTCCCCCCGTATGCTCAGGTTCTGCATGGA
>CAYFSB010000113.1:0-2980 GCA_964345655.1 uncultured Oscillospiraceae bacterium | reverse complement strand
CTTTTCCTGCCGGCATACCACAACAAGCTTCCTACGCCCCGCAGCTCCAGTCGTCCGAGTCGGAGTCGTCTTTGTCCTCATTATGGCTCTCTTCGTTCTTTGTCATAAACAGATCCAGCCTCTTCATAACAAAGAATCCCAGTATACCCAGTACCGCGCAGGTCAAAATCAGAATCACATCAATCATAATTCCACCCCGCCTATATGCGGAAGCACTTCTGAATGTCGCGGTTTTTACCCAGAACCAGCATCGTCTGACTCCCGGTCAGCACCGTGTCCGAAGTGATATCCATATTCAGCTTTCCGTCTTCCTTAAGCGCCATGACATTTATTCCGTGTGCCCGGCGAATATCCAGCTTGCCTATGGTCTTGCCCTGCCAGGCCTTGGGTATGGCCAGCTCGAAAATGGCGTAGTCCCCGTTCAGCTCTATGTAGTCAAAAATATGGTCGGAGCTGTAGCGGATGGCTGTCCATGAGGCCAGCTGCTTCTCCGGGTAGACTATTTCATCCGCGCCGTTTTTCAGCAGAAACTTGGCATGGACATCCCTTGTGGCTCTGGCCACAACGAATTTTGCCCCCAGCTCCTTTAAAAGGGAGGTGGTCTCCAGCGAGGACTGGAAGCTGTCGCCGATGGCCACGATGCAGGTGTCAAAATTCCTCACACCCACTGAGGACAGGAAGGTCTCATCCGTGCTGTCGCCTATCTGCGCCGTGGTGACATATTGCAGCACCGCGTCCACTCTGTCCTCACGCATATCTATAGCCATTACCTCATGGCCAAGCTCATGGAGCTTTATGGCCACATGCCTGCCAAAACGCCCCAGGCCTATAAGAAGAATCGATTTCATAATTTCTCCACCTCAACCTACAGTTATTTTTTCCTGCGGCAGCTTTGCCGCGTAATTCCTGTCGCCGGACACCGCCGCGAAGATCAGCGTCAGTCCGCCCACCCGGCCGAAAAACATCAGAAACACCAGTATTGCTCTGGACACAAGGCCCAGTCCCGGCGTAATACCCATTGAAAGCCCCACAGTGCCTATGGCGGAGGCAGTCTCAAACAGGCAGTCACCCAGCGGAAGAGACTCCACCGTGCTTATCACCATGCCGCCGGTCTGGATGAGGATGATTATCACCGCCTGCCCGAAAAGCGACCAGTAGGTGGCCGTGTCGTGTATAACAAGGCCGGTGACGCATACGGCCGAGGTGGCGGTAAAGAGCGCATCGGCAAAGCTGGCGCCGCCCCTGTCCAGGGTGGCTATGGGCAGCATCAGCAGCAGGCTCCCCAGCAGTATCACCCCGGCAAAGCCAAAAATGATTATCTGAAACGATGTGAAGTTCCTATGTATAAATTTCCCCATATCGCTGTCCTCTCCTTAATTTCATCTTTATTCTATATAAAGACAGATAAAGAAGACATTAGTATGATTGTAAAAACATTAAGACCGCATAAAGTCTGCCTGTTTCCGGCGCCATTCACTCAAGCAAAAAACTCCGGGTGCGGCGAGAAGACACTCGCCGCACCCGGAATCGTTGAGGGCAGAGCCGTTATGGCCCTGTACACCCGCTATGCATTCACTTTTAAGTCTCAGCTCATGAGCCTTCCCACCGCCGCCTGCTTTGCGTGCCGTCCGCCTCGAAAGGAGATAAAGTAGCCCACAAGGCACAGCGGTATGGCGGCGACGATATCAATGCAGGAGTGCTGTTTGAGAAACACCGTGGAGATGCTTATGATCTCCGCCGCCGCCGCAAAGCCCAGCCTCCAGCCGGGGCTGCTGAACCGGGGCGTGTGCCAGGCGGTAAACATCACCGCAAAGGAGCCTATCACATGTATGGACGGGCACACATTCGTGTTGGTGTCAAAACCATAAAACCAGGCCATAAAGCGGGTGAGAATATTGTCCCGCGGGAAGCTTGCAGGGCGCAGGTTCTGGCAGGTGGGAAAAATGAAATAGATAAACAGGGTCACGGAATATGTAATCATTATAAACTTCATCATCTTCCTGAACCCGTCCACATCCCACAGCAGCGTATACAGCAGCATACCTGTCAAAAACACAAACCAGAACAGATACGGCAGCAAAAACAGCTCATTAAAGGGTATCATATCATCCAGCGCGCAGTGTACCGGGTAGTAATGAGCCACCGGATAGTAGCGCTCCACATACATAAAAAGCAGCCCGTACAAAGGCCAGTACAGCAGCAGCTTCAGGTGGCTGAATTCTGGTGTATTAATTTTATCCAGCGTGAATTTGCGGTAATCGGTAATTGCGTATTTCATTTTTGCCCTTCTTTTATTTCGCTCAAATCGTTGTTCATATAGTCGTATATAAGCTCTGCCGAGTTATAGCGGGGTCGGCGCAGCCCGGCGGCGTGCATGGCCTCCCTCCGGCGGCTGTCGCCCAGCAGCTCCACACAGAGCCCGGCAAGCTTCGCGGGGCTGTCGGCAGTGACCGCAAGCCCGGCTTTCACATAATAATCGCGGTTATATCGCTCACAGCCGGAGACGGCGTCAACCAACACCATGGGCAGCGCCTTTACAGCCGCCTCGCTGGTGCTTATGCCGCCGGGCTTGGTGAGATACAGGTCGGCACTGTCCATCAGCAGGGATATGTCCTGAGTAAAGCCCAGCACGCGCAGATTGCTCCTGCCGCTGTATCTGAACTCCAGCCACTCCTGGAGCGGATGATTGGTGCCGCACACCACCGTCATATACTGGCCGTCCTTAAGTCCGTTTTCAAGGCAGGCAGTGAGCCGCTTCATGGGGCCGCAGCCCATGCTGCCGCACATCACCAGCAGATGCTGGCCGTCCTCCGGGATGCCCAGGGCGCTTTTGGCCTCGGCTTTGGGACGGCTGGAATAAAAGGTCTGGCGCACCGGGATGCCGCTCTCCACCACACGCCCCATGTCAAAGTCATCCTCATGCCCGTTCATAACAGACATGTCCGGCATAAAATACATGTCCAGCCTGCTTTCCGCCGTG
>CAYFSB010000112.1:278-5774 GCA_964345655.1 uncultured Oscillospiraceae bacterium | reverse complement strand
AAGAAGTCGGAACCCTGACCCAATCCGCCGTAGCCGATGTTCCAGGTGAGAATGTCCAGATCCTGCCCGGCTTTTATAAGGCCGCTTCCAGGTGCGCTCTGAGCCTCAAGGTCTTCCACCGGGGCGGGCTTGTACTCTGCCACTGTAAGCCATATGACCAGAGCACAGACCAGCACTACCAGAGCAAGGAGAATATAGAGCAGAATTTTCAGAAATTTTTTCATGCAGTTCACCCCACATTTTTGATGCTTTGATTTTACCATTATTGACGTAAAGGTTCAAGTGGTGGAAAAATGCCCGGAGAAATTTGGCGAATAGGCCGATTGTAAAGGGGATGAAGCTGTATTATAATATAAAATGTCCCAGTTTAGGAAACTGAGGGCGCTTCATTATATTTATGCGGAGGATACGCAATGAGCTATGACATAATCAGACAGCAGGACCCGGAAGTGTATGATTCCATGATGCGCGAGCTTGAGCGCCAGCGCGACCATATAGAGCTTATCGCCTCTGAAAATTTTGTGAGCGAGGCTGTCATGCAGGCCATGGGCAGCCATTTGACCAATAAATATGCCGAGGGCTACCCCGCCGCCAGATATTACGGCGGCTGCCAGTATGTGGACGAGATTGAAAATCTGGCCAGATCCAGGGCGACGGAGCTGTTTGGCGCGGAGCATGCCAATGTGCAGCCCCACTCCGGCTCTCAGGCCAATGTGGCCGTGTATCTGGCTCTGCTCAAGCCCGGCGACACCATACTGGGTATGGACCTCAGCCACGGCGGCCATCTGACTCACGGCTCCAAGGCCTCTATCTCCGGCAAGTATTTCAATGCCTGCTTTTACGGCGTCGACCCGGAAACGGAGACCATAGATTATGAAAAGGTGCTGCAGAAAGCCGAGGAGTGCAGACCGAAAATCATTATTGCCGGTGCCAGCGCTTATCCCAGATTTATCGAATTTAAGCGTATGCGCGAGATAGCGGACGCTGTAGGTGCCTATCTTATGGTGGACATGGCGCATATAGCGGGACTTGTGGCCGCGGGGGTACACCCCAGCCCTGTGCCCTATGCCCATGTGGTGACCACCACAACGCATAAGACCCTGCGGGGGCCCAGAGGCGCCATGATTCTGTGCAAGGATGAGCTTAAAAAGAAGATAGACAGCGGCGTCTTCCCCGGCACTCAGGGCGGCCCGCTTATGCACATAATTGCCGCGAAAGCCGTGTGCTTTAAAGAGGCGCTGTCTCCGGAGTTTAAGGTGTATCAGACCCAGATCGTCAAAAACGCGGCTGCTCTGGCTGCGCGGCTGTCTGATAACGGCGTGCGCCTTGTCTCCGGCGGCACCGACAACCACATGATGCTGGCTGATGTGATGAGCAAGGGCAAGACCGGGATGGAGGTGCAGGAGCTCATGGACAGGGCCAACATCACCGCCAACAAGAATACGATTCCCTTTGACACTCAATCTGTCAAGCTTACCAGCGGTATGCGTTTCGGCTCCCCCGCCGTCACCACGAGAGGAATGAAGGAGCCGGAGATGGAGCAGATAGGAGACATGATAGTCCGCCTGCTGTCAGAGGGAGAGACTGCCGTGCCGGAGGTGAAGGCGCAGGTAATTGAGCTCTGCCGCCGCTTCCCCCTGTATCCGGAGCTGTAATAAGAAATGCAGGAGCTGTAATAATACTTCCCCCGCTGCTTTGCCCATGGAAAAGCGGCGGGGGAAGTTTTTGCTTTTGTATAAAACCGCTTTACAGCTCGGCTATAGCCTCGCACTCCAGCAGCACGTCCTTGGGGAGCCTTGCCACCTCAACGCAGGAGCGCGCGGGGTAGGGTTCGGAAAAGTACTGGGCATATACGGCGTTGATCGCGGCAAAATCGTCCATATTCTTTATAAACACCGTGGTCTTTATCACCTTGGCAATATCAGACCCGGCTGCCGTCAAAACCGCGGATAAATTTTTAAAAACCTGATGCGCCTGAGCCTCAAGGCCCTGGGCCAGTTCGCCGGTCTCCGGAATTATGGCTATCTGGCCGGAGGTGTAGACCAGATTGCCCACTACCTGGGCTTGAGAATAGGGGCCGATGGCCGCCGGTGCGTTTTTGGTAGATACTGTCTTCATTTGATGTTCTCCTTTTAATTTTTTTAGTCCAGCTCTACAGCGTAGCCGCCGGCTTTGAGCTGTTCTATTATAAGCCTGCCGTGGGCCTCTCCGCCCACCTCACAGGCAATGTGTACGTCGGTCTCGTTGGGATTGAGCCTTGCGCTGAGCTTGTCATGCTCAACGGTGAGAATGTTTGCCCCAGCCCTTGAAATGATGTTAAGAAGCTGCACAAGGCTGCCGGGCCTGTCAAGCAGTGTGACGATAAATTTTATACGCCGGTGTCTGGCCACAAGACCACGCTCAATAATGCTCTGGATAAAGCTCATGTCGATATTGCCGCCGGACATGACGCAGACCACCCGCTTGCCCTTTACGTCTATCCTGCCCTTGAGCACCGCAGCCAGCGGCGTGGCCCCGGCTGGCTCCACTATCTGCTTGCAGCGCTCCATCAGCAGCAGTATAGCGTCGGCTATTTCCGTGTCGGAGACTGTGACTACGCCGTCCGCATAGCGGTTTATAAGCTCCACACTGAGATCTCCGGGTGCTTTCACGGCGATGCCGTCGGCAATTGTGGATACGGCGTCTGTGGTGACCAGCTTTTTCGCGGCATAGCTTTGGGCTATGGCGTCTGCGCCTTCCGCCTGCACGCCGTAGACCTTTACTCGCGGGTTAATCTGCTTTACCGCCGCCGCCACGCCGGCCAGCAGCCCGCCGCCTCCGGCGGGAACCACGATAATATCCACATAAGGCAGGTCGGCGAGGATTTCCAGGCCCAGAGTGCCCTGCCCGGCTATTACCTCAGGGTCGTTATAGGGATGTAGAAAAGCTGCGCCCTCCTGCTGGCATATGCACATTGCGCAGGCATAGGCGTCATCATAGCAGTCGCCCTCCAGCACGACCTTTGCCCCGTAGCCCTCGGTGGCCTGCACCTTGGCTATGGGCGCCGCCTTGGGCATTACAATGGTCGCCGGAATGCCGAAGAGCTTGGCCGCATAGGCTACGCCCTGGGCATGGTTTCCGGCAGAGGAGGCCACCACCGGGCAGCTCTCGCCGCGCTCTATCATGGAGGCTATTTTGTTGCTGGCACCGCGGATCTTAAAGGAGCCGGTCTTCTGCCGGTTTTCACATTTGAGATATATTTCCCCGCCGGTCATGGCTGAAAAGGTCGATGATTTGTCAAGCTCTGTGTGGTGGAGTATGGGCTTGAGCCGCGCTGCGGCGCGCTCAATATCGCGCAGTTCAATATTCATTGAAATACCTCCGTTCCTTTTCTGAATTTTACAGCAAAGAGGGTACAAATTCAATACTTGCGGCAAATTTGCAGGCAAAAAAACCGGGCAATGCCTCAATAAAAACAGATGCCGCTCTGAGACCACAGGGGCGAAGAAGCCTTTCCCGTGAAAGACCCTTTGCCTGCCCTCAGAATGGCATCTATTTTTGATTTTTATTCTACAGGATGGCGGCGCCTGTCCGGTCTGGCAGCAGGGGCAATACCCGCCAGGCGGGAAATTCTTCTCCCATGGCCTTGGCCATTTTCACCGCAAAGTCCTGGCTTTCGGCGACACAGAGCAGCGTGGAGCCTGCGCCGGAGATGCACATCCCGGCCGCACCCAGGGCCAGAGAGAGCTGCATGGCTCTGTCATAACCCGCTATGAGCCGGGTACGGAAAGGCTGATGCAGTCTGTCGGACAGAGCAAAGGACAAAAGCTCCCCATCGCCAAGCTCCAGCGCCTTCAGCAGCAGCGCGGATCTGGAGACGTTATATATGGCGTCCTCTCTTGGCACCTGCGATGGCAAAACCCCTCTCGCAAGCCGGGTGGACAGCTCAAAGTCCGGGATGAGCGCCGTGAAATGCAGCTTGTCGCTAAGCTCAAACCGGGCCTTGACAGCCTTTGCGCCATCCATGGCAGAGACCGTGAAGCCTCCCAGCAGTGCAGGGGCCACATTGTCCGGATGCCCCTCCACGGCGGAGGCAATGTTCAGCAGCTCCGCCTGACTAAGCCCAAGCCCATTCAGCGCGTCGGCCGCAATCACGCCGCCGACTATAAGCGCCGCCGAGGAGCCAAGTCCGCGGGAGACTGGTATTTCAGTGGATGAGAAGCTGATTTTCAGCGGTGATTCCGGCAGAGCGCAATATTCCAGCGCTGCCCGGTAGCCAGCATAGGCCAGATTGTCCCGGTTTTGAAACCGTATATCACAGCCGCTTATCTCAAGGCCGCTGCCCTCTGAAAGAAATTCTATCTGGTTGTAGCACTGCCAGGCGATGCCGAAGCAGTCAAAGCCGGGGCCAAGATTGGCCGAGCTGCCGGGTACTTTGATTTTCACAGGTCAATCCTCCATCTCTTTCAGCAGTTCAAGCACGTAAGAGCCCAGCTCATCCCGACAGATCTCGTCTCTGTGCAGTGCCGTCTTCTCACGGAGACCTGAAAGCCCTCCGGGTATTGGCAGGCCGCTCAGCTTCTCAAGGCTGTCCATCTGGGTAAATTCATCGCCGGATGTATCCCCACCCAGCGCCTTAAGCACAGCAGCGGGAAATTTATATGGGGAGGCTGTGGAGAGCACCACAATGGGACCGTCGCTGTCGCTGCGCTCTGCCTTGTATTTCTCCGCCGCGGCAAAGCCCACGGCTGTGTGCGGATCGCTCAGATAGCCAAACTCCTTCCACACCCGGCCCATAGTCTCTGCGCACTGGGTCTCACCGCAGCAAAATGCCGAAAATACGCTGCGGATATTTTGGATCACATCCATGTCTACGCTGTAGCGGCCGTCCCGGTTCAAGGCTTCCATCCAGCCGGAGACCCTTTCCGTGTCTCCGCCGGAGCTGAGATACAAAAGCCTCTCCAGATTGGAGGAGATGAGGATATCCATGGAAGGGGAACTGGTCATTATAAAGCTTCGGCGGGCATCATAGCAGCCGGTATCAATAAAGTCCGTAAGTACCCGGTTTTCGTTGGAGGCGCAGACAAGTCTGCCCACTGGCAGCCCCATGAGTCTTGCGTAATATCCGGCCAGAATATCCCCAAAGTTGCCGGTGGGCACAACGTAATCCACACTCTGACCCAGACTTATCCTGCCGCGGCGCAGAAGCTCTCTGTAGGCGATAAAATAATACAGCAGCTGGGGGGCAAGCCTGCCTATATTGATAGAGTTTGCGGAGGACAGGCGCAGGCCGCTGCCGGAGAGCGTACCGCTGGAATTGATATCGGAAAAAGCCCGCTTCACGCCGCGCTGGCAGTCATCGAAGTTCCCGCGCAGGGCACAAACCCGAACGTTTCTCCCGCTCTGGGTCACCATCTGTGCCTTCTGTACCGCCGAGACCCCCTGGGCCGGATAGAACACGATTATGCTTGTTCCGTCCACATCGTGAAAGCCCTCAAGGGCGGCCTTTCCTGTATC
>CAYFSB010000112.1:0-257 GCA_964345655.1 uncultured Oscillospiraceae bacterium | reverse complement strand
GAGGTGGCGGTGAGAATGACTATTCTGTCCGCCACTCCCTCCTGACGCCGGGCTGCGGTCATAAGCTGCGGCAGCATGGACAGCGCCACGTCCTTAAACGCGGAGGTGGGCCCGTGAAACAGCTCCAGCGCATAGTCGTCTCCCACAGGCACAAGAGGCGTCAGCTCCGGCGTGTCGAATTTGCCCTCATATGCCTGCCGCACAAGCATGCCCATGTCCTCAAAGCCGGGCAGCAGGTGAGAGAGCAGCATCTCCGC
>CAYFSB010000111.1:0-5777 GCA_964345655.1 uncultured Oscillospiraceae bacterium | reverse complement strand
AGCAGTCACAGCTTACATCCAGTCCGTTCAGTCTGTATTCGTCCACCATGGCAAGGAAGCGCTCCATCTGGCCGAAGCCCGCCATGCTGCCTATATGGGAGACCTCCACGGGGATATTCAGCGCTCTGCCCGTGTCCAGCAGCTCTCTGGCCGCGCCGAACACCTCCTCCGCGTCCGAGCGGATATGGGCGGCAATAAATTTGTTGTCCTTTTTGCAGGGTACGGCAGTTGCCAGCATTTCTTCCCTGTCCACTCCCGGCACATACCGTATGCCGTAGGACACTCCTGCGCAGCCCCTGTCCAGTGCCCTCTCTATGGCCTGGGCCATGGCGCTTTTCTGTTGTGCGGTGGTGGGGCCGTACTTATCCTTCGCCCCCGCCTGTACCCGGAAAAACTCATGTCCGGCCAGCATACCCACATTGACAGCGGCTCCGTCTCTGTCCACAATATCCAGATAATCGCCGGGGTCACAGCAGTTTTGCCCGCAGTTGCCGCCGATGGCAGTGGTTACACCCATGCGCAGCATGCAGTTAAATATGGCCTTTTCCTCATCCGAATACAGCCGTCCGTCCGCCTCTACCGGGTCCTCGTGCATATGTATATCCACAAACCCCGGCGCAACGATCTTCCCGGAGGCGTCGATGACATGCGCGCATTCAGGCTCATCCGCGGTGACGGCGGCGATTTTTCCCCCGTCAATAAGCAGATTGAGTTTTGCCATGACCTGATTCGCGGGGTCTATCACAAGGCCTCCCCTTATCAGAGTCTTCATTATGCACCAGCTCCCTTATCTCTTCGATTTAAAGCAGCAGCGGCTGAAGCGATGTGCTTCAGCCGCTGTAAATAATTCCACAAAATTATCAGCGAAAAAAGATAGCACTCCGCAGCCCCGCGACAGTCGACAGGATATTTTCCAGCCGCCCAGCAGCACCGCGCTCAAACCCGGCCCCACTTCGGCAGTATACCCTTTCGCGCCCCATCTCCGGCTTTTGAGAGCCTGTTGAACGCTACTGATGTATCCTGCGCCTCTATCATTGCTTTTGTTTACTTTAACATTTTTATGTAATGCAGTCAATCTTTTTCTTTGACCAAAAATCAGGCCGGCGTTTTCATATTGATTGTGTACCCTGCCGGAAAAATACGGCCGGCCCCTGTCTTTTATCTACCCCTCCGTTCAGCCGCAGAGCACAGTTTTGTCTCCGTTTGCGCTCCGTGTAAACACAGGGCAAACCCGTGCTTTATTTCATCCGGATAAAAACGTGCTTGATATTATCTTGTTGAGATAGTATAATATAGCTGTAAGTCTTGATGGGATAGTCTGTGGGGGAATTAGCATGGCAAAGGACAGAGTGTACATATGTATAGACCTGAAGTCTTTTTATGCCTCCGTGGAGTGTGTTGAGCGGGGGCTTGACCCCATGGTGACAAAGCTTATAGTGGCCGATCCGGGCCGCACTGACAAAACCATATGTCTCGCGGCTACCCCCGCCATAAAAGCGCTGGGTGTCAAGAGCCGCTGCCGGGTGTTTGAGATACCAAAGAGCATAGAGTATATCATGGCACCGCCCAGAATGGCGCTCTATGTAGAGTATTCCGCACGGATATATTCCATCTACCTGAAATACGCGGCCAGAGACGACATACACGTCTACTCCATAGACGAGGTGTTTATAGACGCCAGTGACTATCTCTCCTACCGCGGTCAGACTCCCAGAGAGTTTGCCCTGATGATAATGGCGGATATATACCGCAGCGTGGGGATAATGGCTACCTGCGGCATAGGGCCCATCCTGTATCTGGCCAAAATTGCTCTGGACATCATCTCCAAGCATTCGCCAGACTGTATAGGAATACTCGACGAGGCCAGCTACCGGGAGGTTTTGTGGGATCACCGGCCGCTGACGGATTTCTGGCGGATAGGCCCCGGTACGCAGGCGCGGCTGGAGCGCATGGGTATACTCACCATGCAGGAGCTGGCCCACGCTGAGGAGCGCTGCCTGTACAAAGCCTTTGGCATAGACGCCGAGCTGCTTATCGACCACGCCTGGGGCCGGGAGATATGCACCATGGCGGATATAAAAGCATACCTGCCTCAGAGCAGCAGCCTGACCAGCGGGCAGGTGCTTTCCAGAAATTACGACTATGACGAGGCGCGGATAATTGTGCGGGAAATGGCCGAGTCTCTGGCGCTGGACATGTTTGACAGCGGCCTTGTTACAAATTCTATAAATCTTCGCCTGGGGTATTCCTACTCCTCTCCCAGAGCCCCTGTAGGCGGCACTATCTCCACCGGCGCTTATACCTGCTCTGTAAAAAAGCTTGCAGACCACGCAGATGTGCTGTTTCAGCGGATAATGGACAGGGATGCCCCAATACGCAGGCTTTCCATATGCTTTGGCAATGTCACGCGGGAAAAATTCCAGCAATATGACCTGTTCAGCGAGCCGGCCGCCCAGGAGCGTGAGCGGAAAAGGCAGACAGCCATGCTGGATATAAAGAAAAAATACGGGAAAAACGGCATAGTAAAGTGTATGGATCTTTTGGATGGCGCTACCATGATGGAGCGCAACCGCCAGATAGGAGGTCATCGGGCATGAGACAGCACATGAGCAGCGCCGATCGGGCAAAACAGTTTATGCCCTTTGCGGCGCTAAAGGGCTATGACGAGGCTATAAGGCTGCACGAGCGCTGCACCATGCAAAAGACAATTCTGGGCGAGGACGCCCAGGCAGAGCTGGACGAAAAGCTGAGGCGGCTGCACAAGGGCTGCCGGGTGAGCGTAGTTCACTACTGCGACATGGAGTATATGGACAGCACCGGCACCATATCAAAGCTGGACACGGACCGGCGCTTTATAGTTCTGGATAAGCTCCGCATAAATATCGACGACATTCTGGATGTGAGTTTTCCCGGCGAGTGAACCTGGGCGTTTTCATTTTCCATGCCGCAGCCTCATATCAATAGCATGAGGTGATGGGAAATGATAAGTGCACAGACAGCGCTTATAAAGGCGCTGCTGGACCGGCTTCTTGCGCTGGGGCTTATATCAGAGGAGCGATGCTCCCAGGCAAAGCTCAAGGCTGAATCTCTAAGCGCCATACCCGGTCTGTTCTCTCAGGCGGGAGGCTGGAAATGAACCTGCACAGAGTACGGGAAGAGATGCGCGCCGGAAGGAGCATTTTTGATTTGCCGCTGCGCGTGACATTCTATGCGAGAGTCTCAACCGACAGGGATGAGCAGCTCAACAGTCTGGAAAACCAGGTGCAGTATTACACAGAGCTGATAAAATCCAGCCCCTGCTGGATATATACAGAGGGCTACGTTGACGAGGGCATAAGCGGTACAAGCACGAAAAGGCGGGACAGCTTCAACCGTATGATAGAGGACGCAAAGGCAGGGCTTTTTGATTTTATCATTACAAAGGAGATATCCCGCTTCTCCCGCAGTACTCTTGACAGCATTCTGTACACCCAGATGCTGTTGGACTGCGACGTGGGTGTGCTGTTTCAAAACGACAACATAAATACCCTTGACAGTGACAGTGAATTTCGTCTGGTGGTCATGGCCGGGGTAGCCCAGGACGAGGTGCGCAAGCTCTCCGAACGGCTGAAATTCGGCTTCCGGCAGGCCATAAGAAACGGCCGTGTGCTTGGAAACGATAGTCTCTGGGGCTATGACAAGCGGGACTGCGCCCTCACCGTAAACGAGCCGGAGGCGCAGATAGTCCGGCGTATCTTTGAGCTGTATGCAAACAGTGGCTTAGGCATCAGGCGCATTTCACAGACGCTTTTGAATGAGGGCTTCACCGGCCGAAGCGGGGCCGCTTTCAACACTCTTACCATAAGGCATATCCTCTGCAACCCCAAATACAAGGGCTGGTACTGCGGCAACAAGACAAAGAACCTGGACTATAAAAGCAAGCGGAAGGTCTGTCTTGACGAGAGCGAGTGGCTGTGCTATCCCGACCCGTCCATTCCCGCAATCGTGTCTGAGGAACTGTGGGACAGGGCAAACGCCCTGTATAAACTCCGCAGTACACAGGCGTCGGCGCACAGGGCAGGAGCTGACTATCACAGCCGCTACCCATACAGCGGAAAGATAATCTGTCAAAAGCACGGCAGCCGCTTTTACCGGCAGCTTTTAAAGAGCGCGAAGGGCGAAAAAGAGGTTTGGCAGTGCAGCGTCTACCGCAGCCATGGCCGGGCCGCCTGTTCCGCGCCCCAGATATTTACCGGGGAGTTGGATTCTCTAATGGCCTGTATCCTCAGCGCCCTTATCCCAAACCGGGATATTCTCTCAGATGCGGTCTGCGGACTGCTGGCCTCCGCGCCTGATGGCGACGAGCGGCAAATGCTGCGGCATTTTGAAACGGAGCTTGCCGCTGTACGCGCAAAAAAAGAACGGCTTCTGGACAGGAGCATTGAGGGCGCGCTGTCGACTGAGGAATTCAAAAAAAGGAACGGGAGTCTGAGCGCTCAGGCGGCGGCGCTTGAGGGCCGTCTTAAGTCCATACAGGCAGCAGCCGGGCAGGATACCGGCGACCCGTCCTCTTCCCGGCTGCGCGGCGCGCTGTTTGACGAGCTGGACTTTGAAAACGGCATCAGCTCCGCTGTGGCGGCAGCTGTGCTGGACCACCTGGTTGTCAGGGAGGAGAGCACTAAGGAGACGCTGTATCTGGATCTATATCCGAAGCTTGGCCCACCTGTCAGGGCTGTAGTTGACAGGGGAAAAAACTCCTTTTGCTTTACACCTTTTTCATAATGTGCGCCACCAGACGGAGATTGTGCTCCACCAGTGTGTTTCTCGCCTCCATATCACCCTGTGCCCAGCGCTGAAGGCAGTCCTGCTCTTCGACCTTGTTCAGCGGCTTTGGAAAGGAATCGCCGGGAGATATGCGCAGCATGAGCAGCAGGCTGTTCATCAGCAGCAAAAAAGCAGTTTCAATCATTTTCTCACCCCGCTTCATCATATTCTGCGGCGGCAGGTCCAAATTCGCTTTGGACGCGGCAATTTAAAAAGCCTGATTTTTCTCTTCTCATTTTAAAAGGCATATGTTATTCATGCATCTTAATCAAAATAAGGGACTCACGGCCCATTGTAAATATTGCCGTCCGGGTCTTTGATCTGTTGGATATCGAATAATCTCTCCGGGGTATGGGCGGTTTCCGTCGGCATACCCCGGTTTTTTCCTGAGGTTCGGCCGAGACTGAATTGTTATCATTTACAAATCGCCTCCCGGCGTGTATAATTTTTATAAATATCTGACTTTTCTGCATAATTGGAGTGATTGAAATTAAAAAGCATCTATTTCTCACCGGGCCGTCCGGCTGCGGCAAATCCACAATGCTCAGGCAGGTGCTGGGCAGTAATCTCGCCTTTGCGGGCGGCTTTGTGACGGAGCGGGTATGCAGCGGCGACGGAAAGCTGCTGGGCTTTGACCTGTACCCTGCGGCTGCGGCCGGCGGCGTGGACGGCTTTGAGCCAAGGCGTTTCATGGACTACAGCGTCAGCCCCCCTGTCACCGACAACGAGGTCTTCCGGATAAACGCCGTTCAGCTTTTAAAAGAGGCGGAGTACTACCCCTTTTCGATGATAGACGAGTTTGGCGGCTTTGAGATGATTATTCCCCAGTTTCGCAAGGCACTGGAGGACTTTCTCTGCTCAGAGCAGCCCTGCATAGGAGTCCTGAAGGGCACTGACAACGCGGAGGAGCTGCGCCGCCGCTTCGGGCTCGGCAGCAAATACACCATGTACATCCAGCGTCTCAAAGAGGCTCT
>CAYFSB010000110.1:0-5872 GCA_964345655.1 uncultured Oscillospiraceae bacterium | reverse complement strand
GTAGCTGGACTTCAGCTCGTATTCTCCGGGACTCACCTTCTGTTCCGCGTGTGATATTTTGCAGAAAGCCTCAAAGAGCCATTTATACTCAATCAGTCCGGCGTCCTTCAGCTCGTCCGACACATAGCTTATGTCAGCTGTGGTGACGCGCTTGGTTCCGGTCTTATTGCCGTCCTCGTCGAAGGTGTCCACGGTTTCGGATTCAAATATGCTCATTGGCAGCGTGACAGTAGCAGAAAAGCTCTCCTTGTTCAGCGCCAGCATGTCGCTGGCCGCCATCCACGCAAGGCAAGCAAAAACCACACTTATACATATAATAAATACGAAGTACATCATCCCGCCGAGGCAGCCGGACTTATACTCATGGCTCTGCCTAACAGGCCGATAGTCCCGTTCAGACTCCTCTTCCTTGGCAGCGGGCATGGGCTGTTTCCCTGTATGCTCTTTTGCGGCCTTATCCGCAGCCTTCATGGCGGCTGATTTCTCCTGCACCGGTTTTTTATTCGCCTTCGGCGCATGGGGAACCGGATCTGTGCGAACATTTTCCTCTTCCGCGCTGTCATTTTTTGCGGAGTTCTCGTCATGAATTCGAAATATCTCGTTTATCTTGTCGATGTCTCCAGCCATATCCGGCCTCCTTGGAATTCTTCGTCTCTGACGAAAAGTGATTTATATTTTGTAGCAGTCCGTTTATAGCGCGCATATTATGGCACGAGCGGTGTGAAAAGCTCCGCATGGCCCATACACAGCGCCAAGGATATTTTCTGCTGTCCTCCGCGCAGGTCGGCAGAAACGCAATCACAAAGCGCGGAGAAAGGGAATTTATATGTTTTGCAACGGTTGTAACAACAGTAGTCTCTGGATCATAATCCTCATCATCATTCTTTTCTGCGGCTGCGGCGGCAACAACTGCGGCTGCGGTAATAACTGCGGATGCGGATGCGATAACAATAACTGCGGCTGCGGCTGCTGATGTTGACAATTTGGGGCTTCGATAGAAGCCCCATCTTTATTTAATCAGCTGACCATGAGACGCAAAAAGACTGCAATGGGTTTCATTTTATATTTAAATATCTGCGGATAATCTCATAGATCTCAGCGTTTTTTTCGTCAACTTCCCGCTCCTTACCGTCTTTCATATAGGCAATCCGCGTCCAGCCGTAATAGTCCGCCGCCTTATCCGCGGTGTGCAGGCAGCGCTCAAGATAGGCAGTGTCTTTCTCATGAATATCGGCGGAACTGTTACTTCTGTTCTCTCTGCGGCGCATGCGGCGCAGTGATGTGGGAATATCTACATCAAGATATATCACCATGTCCGGCCGCGGAAGGCCCATTTTCACATATTCAAAATCAGAAAGCCACGCAAAAAACTCCGGCAGCTCCTCGTCACTTAGCTTTGAGCCCTGATGGACGGCGTTGGACGTGGTATATCTGTCAGAAAGGATCAGTCCTCCGTCCTCATATATCCGTCCCCAGTCGGTTCTGTAGGCGGCAAAGCGGTCCACAGCGTAAAAGGTGGAGGCCGCATAGGGATCAACGTCGTCCGGATGAGCGCCGAACCTGCCTTCAAGATACATCCTTATAAGCGCACTGCTCTCCTTGTCATAGCGGGGGAACACTATATGATTATAGTCTATTCCGTCTTTTTCCATTCTCTCGCACAGTCGCCTGTACTGAGATGATTTACCGCTTCCGTCTATGCCCTCAAGGATAATCAGCTTCCCCTTTGCCATCTGCCGCTCCGTTCTGCCGCGTCACGCGGCTATTATGTTAATCCAAGCACCCTGCGCCACAGGGCGGAAAAAATCACCTGAGACTGCTTGAGCATGCGTACAATTCTCCATGGCTCCTTTATAAGGCGGTACAGCCATTCAAACCCTGAATCCCGCCAGCGCTTTGGCGCCCGTGTGGTCGTTCCGGCCAATATCTTCAGGCTCTCTCCAAAGCCGAGCATAAGCCCCGTGCTGATATTTTCACGGTTTCTTCGCATCCATATCTCCTGCTTCGGCATCCCATAGGCCACCAGCAGCAGGTCCGGCTTTGCGGAATTAATGGCCTCAAAGAGGTCATACTCCATGGTATAGTACCCGTCATCGCTGCCGGCTATGTCAATACCCGGATAGCGGTGCTGTATTGTTTCCACCGCCAGCTCCACAAGCTCCGTCTCCGTGCCCAGCACAAAAACGCTCATTCCTTTTTCGCTCATCCGTGCCATAAGCGCAGCGGCAAAATCGATTGCACAGATCCTGTGCTTTATCGGCATACCCAGTATGTGGGAGGCGCAGATTATTCCGTTGCCCTCAGGCAGTATAAGCTCCGCGTCATCTATGGCCTGCATAAGACGGCGGTTTTTTTTCGCCGCCAGCAGCATCTCCGAATCCGGAGCGACGACATATGCGCTCCGGTGCTCTTCAATGGCCTGAATCCCGTGCTCAACGGCCTCGCGTATAGTCTCGTTTAAGAAATTTATACCAAGTACATTTATAACATTCATATCTGGCTGAACACCTCGCCGATCTTCTCATGCACTACAAGGTCGGCATAGCTGTCATATGGCGTCTCGCTGAGATTGACCAGCGCCAGCTTGCTGCCCCGGTAGTAATTTATCATTCCCGCTGCGGGGTATACGTTCAGCGATGTGCCGCCCACGATCAAAACGTCCGCTTCTCTTATGTATCTTACGGCACGGGAGACTATATCATTATCCAACGGTTCTTCATAAAGGACAATGTCCGGGCGGATAACACCGCCGCAGCTGCAGCGGGGAACGCCGGTGCCATTGTTCATATTATCGGCCGGATATGGCCTGCGGCATTTAGAGCAATAAGCCCTGAGAATGCTGCCATGCAGCTCCAGCACGTTTTTGCTGCCCGCCGCCTGATGAAGCCCGTCAATATTCTGCGTTATGACTGCTCTGAGCTTTCCCTGGCTCTCAAGCTCGGCAAGTCTCAGATGCGCCCGGTTTGGCATGACGCCTTCCACCACAAGCTTTTCCCGGTGAAACCTATAGTATTCCTCCGGATTCTGGGTAAAAAAGCTGTGGCTCAGTATGGTTTCAGGAGGGTACTTCCAATGCTGATTGTACAGGCCGTCAACGCTTCTGAAGTCAGGTATCCCGCTCTCGGTACTCACCCCGGCTCCACCGAAAAACACCACATTGTCACTTTCGGCAATCCAGTTTTTAAGCTTAAGGATGTTTTCGTCCATTGCCTCATCTCCCCTTACTTTCATGCGCGTGATGGAATATTATACACTACATTGCCAAAAATGGCAAGCAATCCGTAATTTTAACAGTGTTTTCATAAAAACAGCCGCCTCAAAAGAGGCAGCTGTCAATCCGTATTATTTCGGTTTATCGGGCTGTCTTGTCAATTATTTCCCCGAAAACTCGCTGGCACTCCTGAAGCGTCATCTCGTTTTCGCGGCGACTTACAAAGCGGAAGGTCTCATCACTGCTTTTGGAGGACAGATCCACAATGTAGCGCATGGCGCTTTTTATCGCGCCCATTGCAAGCTCCCCGCTCTCGGCAATATAGTGTGCGGCGCTCTCAGGACAGATATCCGCAAGCTCGCTGCCCAATTCAAGGCACTTGCCCATCATATTCACTATCTCGCCGCATATGCTTATGGCCGGGTGTCTCGCGGCCTCTATCTCACGCTCGCCGCCGTCTTTCATCGCCTTGTTCAGCGGGCCGCGGCTCTTCACGTCCTCGTCAATAAGATGCACCATGTATGCGCGCAGCAGCTCGGCGTTTCGCGCGATATAGTCCAGTCTTTCATTGCCCTGCACCGTCTGCTCTGCGGCAGCGGCTGCTCTTGTCATCAGCGCGGCAGCGAGAGACGCAGTCAGTGCCGAGGCGCTCCCGGTCTCCAATTTACTTGCCGGGTCAGCCAGCAGCTTTGTGAGCTCTTCAGGATTTTTGTTTTTGTATATCTCTATTACCAGTTTTTCCGCCATGGATTCCCCTCCTTTTTTATTCTCGGTTAAACTCGCGCAGACTCAGACCCTCGTTTTTTTGCAGTGCCCAGTTTATGCACCACTGGGATGTGAAAAGCAGCAGATTATTGCCCCTGAAATCCTGCACCCATTTGGTGTCGCTTGTCAAATTCAGGGTGCGGATGTCCACATCCTCGTTGTCCACCCAGCGTACAAGCTCAAAAGGCATAGACCTGCGCCGGATCTCAACTCCGTATTCGGTCTTCAGCCGATATTCCAGCACCTCAAACTGAAGCACTCCCACAACGCCTACAATTACCTCCTCGACACCTGTAAATGGTTCGTGGAAAATTTGTATTGCGCCCTCCTGGGCTATCTGCATTATTCCCTTTTCAAACTGCTTTCGCTTCATAGTGTCTATCCGCTCCACCGCAGCGAAATGCTCCGGGGCAAAAGTGGGAATGCCCTCAAAGCAGATATTCATACCCTTTTCGCAGATGGTGTCGCCGATGGAGAAAATGCCAGGGTCAAATACTCCTATTATATCCCCTGCATAGGCCTCATCTATAATTGCCCGCTCCTGAGCCATAAGCTGCTGTGGCTGGGCAAGTCTCAGGGCCTTGCCGCCCTGAACATGGAAATACTCCCGATCCCGCTCAAAGCGGCCTGAACAAATGCGCATGAACGCAATGCGGTCTCTGTGGGCTTTGTTCATGTTGGCCTGAATCTTGAACACGAAAGCTGAAAAATGCTCATCAAAGGGATCGACAATATCCTCTCCGGAAATTCTGGGCAGCGGCGGCATAGTCATGCGCAGGAAACTCTCCAGAAACGGTTCAACGCCGAAGTTATTCAGCGCGGAGCCAAAGAACACCGGGCTTAGTCTGCCCAGGCGCACCTGCTCAATATCAAAGTCGTAGCCCGCCCCATCCAGCAGCTCAATATCGCCGGAGAGAACACCTCTGAGCTTGGCGCCTATGAGTTCATCCAGCTTTTCTGTCTCATCAAGGCGGCACTCAATGGCGCGTATCCTGCTCTGACCCCGGTGGAACTCATTGAAGGCCAGTATCTCCCGCCTTTCCCTGTCGTACACACCCTTGAAGTCATGGCCGCAGCCAATGGGCCAGTTCATTGGATAAGTGCCTATACCAAACTCATTTTCCAGCTCCTCCATAAGCTCATAGGGGCTTCTGGCCTCGCGGTCAAGCTTGTTTATAAAGGTAAAAATGGGTATATGGCGCATGGCACATATTTTGAAAAGCTTTCTTGTCTGCGGTTCTATGCCCTTTGCAGCGTCTATCACCATTACGGCCGAGTCCGCAGCCATAAGGGTACGGTAGGTGTCCTCCGAAAAGTCCTGGTGTCCGGGGGTATCCAGAATGTTAATGCAATATCCCTCATATTCAAACTGAATGACAGATGAGGTTATGGAAATACCCCTCTGCTTTTCAAGCTCCATCCAGTCCGACACAGCATGCCTTGCAGTGGCCTTGCCTTTTACAGAACCCGCCATCTGTATGGCCCCGCCGTACAGCAGCAGCTTCTCAGTCAGTGTTGTCTTACCAGCGTCAGGGTGTGAAATTATTGCGAACGTCCTGCGGCGTTCAATTTCTTTTATCATGTCCGGCATATTTTCTTCCTTTTATCGTTTAAAAAAATCATATTATTTTATCATATCAGCCCCTCAAAAGTAAAGGCTGAATTGCAGCGCAGGCAGATTTTTTTGTATAATCAAATCGGAAACGTTATTATAATGCTCCTTCCCTTCATGGGCCTGATAAAGGAAATATTACCATGTCGCGCCCACTTATACAAGTATTTACGCTCAAATATCGGCGAGGAAGTTTTTTTAGGGCCTAATTACCGTCAAAGCAGACATATCATGGCGTCTTTTAATAAAGAAAAAGCCGGACGGAATATAAACCGTCCGGCTCA
>CAYFSB010000109.1:0-5900 GCA_964345655.1 uncultured Oscillospiraceae bacterium | reverse complement strand
GGGCTACCGGATGTATGTAAACGAGCTTATGGCCAGGCAGAAGCTCTCCATGGAGGAGACAGAGGAGATAAACCGTCGGCTGAACCTGAAGCTTCAGCAGCTTGACGACACAATAAGCGACGTGAGCAGACTGGCGTCTCAGCTGACAGATTATCCCGCACTGGCGCTTACCGCGCAGCGCTCTGCCGTCATCAAGCGCTTTGACCTTATCTATGTGGACGCAAATACTTTTATTATAGTGTTAATGCTCAACAGCAACAGCGTCAAAAGTAAGCTTGTACACCTGCCCATATCCGTAGATCAGAAAATGGTGCAGCGTCTCTCCTCTCTGTTTAACGCAAGCTTTACCAATATAACCGAGGAGCAGATAACTCCTCTGCTGATAAACTCCACCGAGCGGGCTGCGGACGACACAATGGGCCTCACCTCCGTGATATCGGCCTTTGTAATAGAGGTCCTCACCGAGGCCAACACTCCCGCCGCCTGCGTCTCCGGCGAGAACAGGCTGTTGAGCCAGCCGGAGTTTCGCGACCCGGACAAGGCTCATAAGCTTATGAGCTATCTGTCCGGCGGAGGCTACATCCTTCCGTCCAATGAAGGGCTTGGTGCTGCCGAGGAGGTGCGGGTGCTCATAGGCCCGGAGAATGTGGCCGAGGAGCTGAAGGATTCCAGCGTGGTCATTGCCAGCTATGACGCAGGTGATAATACAAGAGGTCTCATCGGCGTGGTGGGGCCCACCAGAATGGACTATTCCGCCGTGGCCGCGAAGCTGAGTTTTCTGGCCGCCGGACTGTCCCGCAGACTTGGAGGCGGCGAATCGCCGCCGGAGGGTATGCACAACAAACTGATAATCAAGGGAGATGATCCAAATGAGCATAGATAAGAACGGCGCCGCCCCTCAGGCCGAGGCCGAAAAGGTTCAGGACGAGGTCAAGGCAGACGTTCAGACTGATGCCGAAGAAGAAGTAAAAGAAAGCCCAAAGGAAGACACAAAAGAGGAAGTCGCCCAGGAGACGCCCAAGGCCGATAAAAAGGCCGACAAAAAGGTCGGCAGGAAAGAATCCCGGAAGGAAGAGGAAAAGAAAGCCCCGGAAAAAATCCCTTCCATGGCAGACGAGATGGCGGAACTCAACGACAGATATCTGCGGCTCTGCGCCGAATATGACAATTTCCGCCGCCGCAGCCAGAAAGAAAAGGACAGCCTCTACGGAGACATCAAGGCTGAAACCGTGAAGAGCTTTCTGCCGGTGTATGACAACCTTGAACGGGCGCTGGCCCAGAGCACCGAGGACGAAGCCTACCGCAAGGGTGTGGAGATGATAATGAACCAGTTCATCACGACCCTTGAAAAGCTGGGCGTAAGCCCTATAGACAGTCTTGGGCAGAAGTTTGACCCCAGCCTTCACAACGCGGTGATGCACACGGAGGACGGGGAAAAGGGTGAAAACGAGATAGTCGAGGTGTTCCAGAAAGGATTTAAGCTGGGAGACAAGGTTATTCGTTTCTCCATGGTAAAAGTTGCGAACTAATGCGGCAAGTCCGCTTGGTTATAAATTTCATTTAAAAAGCAAAGTTTTTCAATCTCAATATACAGGAGGAAATAACAATGGGTAAAATTATAGGTATAGATCTTGGTACTACAAATAGCTGCGTCGCCGTTATGGAAGGCGGCGAGACTGTCGTCATCCCCAACGCCGAGGGCGCCCGCACCACTCCGTCCGTTGTTGCGTTTACAAAAACCGGCGAGCGCATGGTAGGTCAGGTAGCAAAGCGCCAGGCCATTACGAATCCCGACCGCACCATCTCCTCCATCAAGCTCGAGATGGGCTCAAGCTATAAAGTCACCGTAGACAACAAGGCGTATACTCCTCAGGAGATCTCAGCCATGATCCTTCAGAAACTGAAATCTGACGCGGAGGCCTATCTGGGCCAGACCGTCACCGAGGCCGTTATCACCGTTCCCGCATACTTCACCGACGCCCAGCGTCAGGCCACCAAGGACGCAGGCAGAATAGCCGGTCTGGACGTAAAGCGTATCATCAACGAGCCTACCGCCGCAGCGCTTGCCTACGGTCTGGACAAAGAGAGCGACCAGAAGATAATGGTCTACGACCTGGGCGGCGGCACCTTTGATGTGTCCGTGCTGGAGATAGGCGACGGCGTGATCGACGTGCTGGCCACCGCCGGTAACAACCGTCTTGGCGGCGACGACTTCGACGCCTGCGTGACCAAGTATCTGGTAGATGAGTTCAAGAAGGCCGAGGGCGTGGACCTCAGCTCCGACAAGGTGGCTATGCAGCGTCTGCGTGAAGCCGCCGAGAAGGCCAAGGTCGAGCTGTCCGGCGTCACCACCTCCAACATCAATCTCCCTTACATCACCGCCGATGCCACCGGCCCCAAGCATCTGGACATCACCCTCACCCGCGCAAAGTTCAACGAGCTGACCCATCATCTGGTGGAGAAGACCATGGGCCCTGTAAAGCAGGCTCTGTCAGACTCCGGCCTTCAGCCCAGCGAGATAACCAAGGTCCTGCTGGTCGGCGGTTCCAGCCGTATCCCCGCAGTTCAGGACATGGTCAAGTCCCTTGTGGGCAAAGAGGGCTTTAAGGGCATCAACCCCGATGAGTGCGTAGCCATTGGCGCTGCTATTCAGGGCGGCGTTCTCTCCGGCGACGTTGAGGGCATAGTGCTGGTGGATGTGACCCCGCTGTCTCTGGGAATCGAGACTCTGGGCGGCGTGTGCACCAAGCTCATAGACCGCAACACCTCCATCCCCACCCGCAAGAGCCAGGTGTTCTCCACCGCGGCCGACAACCAGACCTCTGTAGAGGTCAATGTGCTCCAGGGTGAGCGCGAAATGGCAGCCTACAACAAGAGCCTTGGCCGCTTCCATCTGGACGGCATTGCCCCGGCCCGCCGCGGCATTCCTCAGATAGAAGTCACCTTCGACATAGACGCCAACGGTATCGTGAACGTCTCCGCAAAGGATCTTGGCACCGGCAAGGAACAGCATATCACCATCACCGCCTCCTCCAACATGTCCAAAGAGGACATTGACAAGGCAGTCAAAGATGCTGAGATGTTTGCCGCCGAGGATGCAAAGCGCAAGGAAGAGGTCGATGTCCGCAATCAGGGCGACCAGATGGTATACCAGACCGAGAAGACAATAAATGAGCTGGGCGACAAGCTTGACGCCTCCGAAAAGAGCGAGGTCGAGAGCAAGCTCTCCGCACTGAAGACCGCTCTCACCGGCACCGACACTGCCGCGATAAAGAGCGCTACCGAGGAGCTGACCCAGGCTTTCTATAAGATTTCCGAGAAGATGTACCAGGCCGCAGGCGGCGCTCAGGGCGCTGGCTCTGACCCCACTCAGGGTGCAGGCGGCCCCACCGGCGGCACTGCCGACGGCGGACAGAATTACTACGACGCCGACTACACCGTGGTCGACGACGACAAGGACAAGAAGTAATTTTTCTCCCACTTTCACAATAACCCAGAGCATTGAGGCGAGGACTATATCCTCGCCTCAGGCTGTAAAAGAACCGGTAACGTGCCGGATAACGGGGCGGGAGATTTTATGAGAGAGCCCCGGAACGAGTGCTTTTCACATCCAGGAAAAACGCATTTTCAGACTTTTGTAGAGAGTTTGAAAATGCCTTTAGCATGTGGAAAAGACTTTCCCAACATGTTAAAGGGCGAGGATTATATCCTCGCCTCAGCGGTGCATATTCAGGGCTTATATATTCCAGGCTTTGATTGGAGAAATATATGGCAGACAAACGTGATTATTACGAGGTGCTGGGCGTTGAGAAGGGCGCCTCGGCAGATGAAATAAAAAAAGCATACAGGAAGGTCACCAAGGCAAATCACCCGGATCTGCATCCGGGTGACAAGGCCTGCGAGGAGCGCTTCAAGGAGGCAAACGAGGCATACGAGGTGCTCTCCGATGATGAGAAGCGCAAAAAATACGACCAGTTCGGTCACGCGGCCTTTGACCCCAACGCAGGCTTCAACGGCGGCGGCTTCGGCGGCTTCGGCGGTTTTGGCGACTTTGGCGATCTGGGCGATATATTCAGCGGCTTTGGTGATATCTTCGGCTTTGGCGGCGGTGCTTCCCGCAATGCCAACGCCCCGCGCCGGGGCGAAAGTATACGCGCTTCCCTGAACATAAGCTTTGAGGAGGCCGCCTTTGGCTGCGAAAAGGATGTCACCGTGGGCCGCATTGAGCAATGCCCCGACTGCGGCGGCAGCGGCTGCGCCGCCGGCACCACGCCCGAGGTCTGCCCGGACTGCAAGGGCAGCGGCACCGTGCGCACCACCCAGCGCACTCCCTTCGGCATGGCCCAGTCCACCGGCCCCTGCCCCAAGTGCAGAGGCACCGGCAAGATAATACATCAGCCCTGCAAGACCTGCCGGGGCATGGGCAATGTCCGCCGCCAGCAGAAGGTGAAGATAAACGTACCCGCCGGAATAGACGACGGACAGACCATCTCCAAGCCGGGCTACGGCAATGTGGGCGCAAACGGAGGCCCTCAGGGCGATCTGCTGGTGACGGTCGTTGTAAGGCCTCACGCCCGCTTTGAGCGGGACGGCACATCCGTTTTGCTTGAGCAGGAGATAAGCTATGCCCAGGCCGCCCTTGGCGCTGAGATAGAAGTGCCCACTCTTGACGGCAAGGTAAAGCTCTCCGTCCCTGAGGGGACTCAGCCCGGAGCCGTGTTCAGGCTGCGGGGCAAGGGCATACCGTATCTGAGAGGCAGCGGCCGGGGAGACCAGTTCGTCACCGTTTGTGTGGCAGTCCCCAGAGAGCTGACCTCATCCCAGAAGGAGCTGCTGCGCCAGTTCGCCGCCTCAATGGGGGAGCTGGACAACGGTAAAAACGGCATCTTCGGGAAAAAGAAAAAATAAGATATAAAAACCTTGTACCGCGATGAACGGCACAAGGTTTTTATATCTTCTCAGTAGGCTACGCCCCAGTATATCATGTGCTTTGCGGGCTTTCCGCAGCAGGCGCAGACATCGTCCAGCTTTTCCTGCTTGAAGGGGATGCAGCGCGAGGACATGCCGGCTTTCTCCTTCATCTGCAGCTCACAGGCAAGGTCACCGCACCACATGGTCTTTATAAATCCGCCGTTGCGCTCCTGCAGCTCTTTGGCCTCTTCAAGAGAGTGGGCCTCATAGGTGTGCTCGTCCAGATTCTTTTTGGCCTTTTGATACAGGCCCTTCTGCACATCGTCCAGCAGGCCGGGCAGCGTCTCGGCGATCTCATCCAGCCGCACGGCGGTCTTCTCTCCGTTATCCCGGCGCACAGCCATGCACACGCCGTTTTCAATGTCCTTGGGTCCGATCTCAAGGCGGAGCGGCACGCCCTTCATCTCATACTGGGCGCATTTCCAGCCCAGACTGTTGTCGCTCAGGTCTATTTTAGCTCTGAATCCGGCGGTCTTTATGACCTCGTACAGGCTCTTCGCCATCTCCTCTACGCCGGGCTTATGCTGGGCCACGGGAATCACTACCACCTGCACAGGGGCTATGCGGGGAGGCAGTACCAGGCCGTTATTGTCGCCGTGGGTCATGATAATGCCGCCGATTATCCGGGGGGACAGGCCCCAGGAGGTCTGGAAAGGATACTTCTGCTTGTTGTCCTTGTCGGTAAAGGTGATATCAAACTGCTTTGTAAAGCCGTCGCCAAAGAAATGGCTTGTGCCGGACTGGAGCGCCTTTTTATCGTGCATCATGCACTCGATGGTATAGGTGTTCACAGCGCCCGCGAACTTTTCCTTATCTGTCTTATTGCCCCGGATGACAGGCATGGCCAGATAGTTTTCACACAGGTCCGCATATACCTCAAGCTGGTGCAGGGTCTCTTCCCTGGCCTCAGCCTCGGTGGCGTGGATAGT
>CAYFSB010000108.1:2258-5979 GCA_964345655.1 uncultured Oscillospiraceae bacterium | reverse complement strand
CCTAGTTACGAAAAATTAGATAATAAAAAACTCTATTTTACTACACCTAAAATTGAAACGAACTCCATCGTAGACGCTTTAAAATCAATTAAAGCAGATAGTAGTTTCGATTATCGTCGTAAAATTGCTACTAAAAATGGAGTCATCGATTACTCTGGCTCTTATTCCCAAAACGTATACTTATTAAAAATGCTAAAAAATGGTACACTTTTAAAACCATAGAAAGGAGTTCATATGGATTACAGCACAATTATTCAATCAATTACTACTGTCGGATTCCCCATCGTTGCATGCGCTTGTCTATTTATTCAAATGGAAAAACAAGACGCAAGACATGACGAGGAAGTTAAAAAAATCACAGAATCACTCAATAACAACACAATCGCACTCACAAAACTAAGTGAACGATTAACCAACAATTAAAGGAGATAGAATTATGAAGTTTAATGAAATAGCGGACCTAATTAACGATGAAATAGTGAAAAATGGACTAGGCGAAAACGTAACGATTGCAGAGGACTTGAGTAACATTGTGGACTTTGGAACACTTGTTTCAGAGATGGACGAAGATACTTTGAAAGACTTTTCAAAATCTTTTGCAGTTGGAGTGGTACGCAACTACTTTATGAGTAAAAAGTTAAAAACACAAGATTTCGGACTTTTCAGAGACGCTCAAGAGTACGCCGGCGCAGTACAACGTGTTAAAATTTCGATGGATAATTTCGATGCACAAGACCAGGTTATCTTCACATTGACCAATGGAGTAAATTATTTCGATGGGAAATACTATGGCGCAACACCAAATGCAAAACTATACACAGACGAGCAGGGATTTGACATACCCTGGAGTATTCCTCATGCACAATTCAAATCCATGTTCAAGTCAGCCGACGAAGTCGGTAGCTATGTAGCACTCATTGAGGAGACAGTGAAAAACAAGTTAACCTATACACGAACCCAACTTGCAAAACGTGTTCTAATGGGCATCATGGAAAGTGCTCTTGAGGATGGCAGAGTTATCGATTTGGTCACATTGTATAATACACAAAAAGGAACCACACTCACTAGTGCAAATGCTCTTTTCAATGCTGATTTCAACCGATGGGCAATGATGATGATTGAGTTAACTGGCAACAGAATGCAAGAAGTAAATAAAAAATACAACGATGGTACCATCGAGACATTCATGGATAAATCAGACATCCGTATGACTTTATTAGCAGAATTTTGGCAAAACATCAAGTTCAATTTATTAGCTGATACATTCCATCGAGACGAGATAATGCTTTCGGAAAACTTTAACACTGTACCATTCTGGCAGAACTCGAGTGATAGTATCATTCCGACATTAGGGGCAACGGCAGAGATAAAAGTCACAGATGGTAAAGAAGAAACCAATTACGAGAACGTAGTAGGAGTGATTTACGACTATTATTCAGGAGGCATCACACAGAAACTAGACTACATCACAAACCAATACATTGCGAAAGGTGACTATACTACCTATTTCCAACACGTAGTCGACAGATATTTCGTAGATACCACGAATAGCGCAGTAGTATTTACATTGAATTAAATTGAACCAACTAATTAAATAGGGGCACAGATGCCCCTATTTTTTAGTAGAAAGGAGTATTATGGAGATTTCATTATATTACAATAATTCTGATGATAGAAAATTGAATAAAAATTTACAGTTTAAAAAGCAAATTAAGGACGTAAAATTAAAAGAAAATTGTTCCATTATCAATCCGATTTTGATTTTATCGAGAAAAAATTTTAAAGACTTTAACAACATGAATTATGTTTACATCGAGGAATTTCGAAGATATTATTTTATTCAAAACATGGAATTTATAAACAGTAACGTGATTCTCGATTTACAGATTGACGTATTAACCACATACGCTAGTTCTATTAGGGCCCTGTCTTGCTTAGTCAAACGTCAAGAAAACATTTCAAATTTAGATTTAGTTGACGAACGCTTTAAATTAAATTGTCAACACGATATTAGCTATAAATATTTTGAAAGTACACCATTTTCTATAGCAAATATGACAAGTGGAAAAAATTGTATTGCTTTAACAGTGACTGGAGGAGGTGGAACAAATGAATAATTGGAACACGAACGACAATTACAATATATTAAATGAAGAATTCTGTAGCGCTTGGTGGCACAAAACACTTATAGGTTCTAATCCGGCAAGAGATACCGTGTACAGACAAGCAATGGCATCTCTTACATCGAATTCAAATTACATTTACCATAGCAACTATTTTTACACTAATAAATTTCGCTCAAACGTGTATTTTTATCAATATTATGTGTATCGGGAAAACGAGGACGCTAGTATTTCAGCGCCTAGTGTAAAATACGATATATATGCTAACTGGGGGGCAGGTCTTGGAAATGGCTTTAAAGAATTCGATAGTGAGCAAGCTCAGGCGGCAAAACGTTCTACCGGATGCACCTATATACAATTTTCGCCGTTAGTAATAGAAAAATTCTTTAATAAAAAAACGATTCCCATGCTAAGAACTCATGGTATAAAACCATATAGTGAAATGAACGAGGATGAAAAAGAATATTTTAATACACAGGTATTGGATTTCAATACTCAATTTGAAAATTGTAGATTATTAGTTCATTCCCCCCAAAATATGAATAATACACATTTTGCTTTTTTTCCAACTGAAAAAGAAACGTGTATGATAAATTTTAACGGCAGGACTTTTTTAAACGTAGAAGAAAGAGGCGAACCACAGGCAGATGGTACATACGCTAACGCTTGGAGTTATGGTGGAGTAAACACATGGCTACCCACTGACATAGATTGGTACATCTTCTTCCTATCATGGTTCTTTATCGAGGCGGGAGACGATAGTCCTTTCGAAGTGCCAGTTCCTATTATCGATAGCAACGAAGAGAACACAAAACTATTTGTTGACTGGAGAGGTTACATCGACGGTAACTTCAAACCTTTTCTAACATTTTCATGGGAGGGCAGAGGTTTCAACGATTTTTTAATCCCCGAGGATTGTACAGTTGATATGTATATTGCTGATAACGGTATTAGTGCAGTTGCTGACGTTATTTCAGGAGAGGCAGTGGATAATTATTTTTCAAACAACGGAAAATTAGTTGCGTCGGTACCGTTCACGGATAAAAAATATTCCTTAAGTTTTGAAAAAGCAGTAGAGACGATGAATTATGATTTATTTACAAGATTATTGAATAAAATAGATAGTTGGACGGACGATTGGGAAATTGCTTTCATGTTCGTCGCTAGGTACACGAGAAACGGAACGGAAAAGACAAGTGGAAAGTCTTGTTTTGGCCACATATCCTCAAAAGGAACGATAGGTACCGTGCGATTTAGTCCAGGACAAGATTTTACTAACTATACCGATACCATTGAATTTATGAAAGGAACCTATCCAGGAGACAATCCTGATAACAAAAATAGTGAGAATAGCACAAGTGACGACCCTGAACATGGAGACGTTCCAGCTATCAATGGAGTAAATCTTGTATCCACCAGTTACGCAATGACAGACATACGTATGAAACAAATGACTAGCTTTTTATGGAGCGCCTCATTCTATGACAACATTAAGTTATTAAACAACTCGCCAATCGAAAACATCATTTCATGCAAGCTCTATCCATTCATTTTATCATCAGGAGAAGATGCGGAAATAACGTTAGGAAACGTAAACA
>CAYFSB010000108.1:0-2248 GCA_964345655.1 uncultured Oscillospiraceae bacterium | reverse complement strand
ATAAATGGTAAAATCATCAACACAAGCACGTACAGTCAGAAATATGATATCCCGGCATTGTCGATTCCTAGAAAATTCAATTCATTTTTAGATTACGAACCATACACAACACTGACCATTTTTATGCCGTTTATTGGGTTTCAAGACTTACAACCTAGTATGTTTATAGGTAAATCAATCGGTTTAGAATACATTTTTGATATTATCACTGGAACTTGTAAAGCCAACTTAAAATGCGACGGATATATTGTACAATCATATGATGGTAGCATTGGAATTGACTTACCTTTAAACTCGAGCAATCGAGCACAATTAGAGGGTAGCATTGTATCCAGTCTTGTAGGGTCTGTTGTAACGAAAAATCCAATGGAACTCTTGGGAGTAACAAAACAACAATTCAGCACTAGTCAAAAAGGCTCGTTCAGTGCAAGCACTGGAGTCTGTCAACCTCTTAAACCATTTGTAATAATCGATAGACCGACTTTGAAATATCCAGCCAAGTATGGAAAAAACGTAGGTTACATGTGCAATCAGGTATTGAGCCTTGCTAGTTTAAGTGGTTACACCGAAGTGGATGCCAACGTAGACCTATCAGGAATCGTCTGTTCTGAAAACGAACGCAACCAAATAAGACAACTATTGTCACAGGGAGTATTCTTATAGAAAGGAAAAAAAAATTATGAATTATTTTGAACACTTTACAAAGTTTACAAAAGAAAAAGCAAAAGTAGAAAAAACAAAACAGTATTTCAACTACTCCGAATTAGGGAACATCATGTTGACGAGCATGTTTGAGTACAATAATATGTACAGTACATTTTACGAAAACGTGCAAGAACTATATCTATCACGTTGGGGTCTTGTCATGACATTTGAACACGAAGGGGATTTATTAACCATCCCTTGCTCTCCAGTGGGACTACCGGGAGACAACGGAGAGTATGAAGAGTTTATTGGCCATACGCAAAATGGAAAAACGTTTCGGAAAAAAAATCATGAAGAATGCGTTGTGTGCTATAACAACATTCTCGGCGCCCCTGATAGAATGATTGATTACTTTTCCAACATTTTAGCTGAACTAGATACATCGATTAAGCTAGCAATCGTCAACTCCAGGAACGTTCCCCTGCCGATTGCTAGGGATTTAAAAACAAAAACGAGTATCGAGAACGCCTTGAAAAGCATACGTGACGGGGAGCAAGCTTGTATACTTGATACGAACGTACTAGCAGAGATTGAGAACTCACTCGGTCAGTTGCAAGTTATGAACATTAGTGACGTGGATAGTGCAGATAAAATTCAGTACTTGTCCAAACTACACGATGACCTATTGCGACGTGTATCGACCTTGTATGGCCATGACTTTAATGGCAGTCCAAAGAGTGCACAGCAATCCATAAAAGAAATAACTGGAAGTGAAAGTTTTTCTTGGATACTCCCGATTGCAAAATTGAAACAACGTGAGGCCTGGTTGGAAGAACTGAAAGAAAAATTCCCCTCTTATATAGGAAGTGATGCTGAAGTATCTTTTTCTCCAACTTGGCAAATTCAATACGACGCATTTATCGCACAATCAGAACCCGATTCAGAACCCGATTCAGAACCCTAACTTGAACCCGAGTTAGAACCCGAGTTAGAACCCAAAAATGAACCCATTAAAGAAAGTGAGGAAAATAATCAATGAAAATAGAAAAGTCATATTTTGAGCGCATGGATGTACCCTTAGTGGATTTGGGGCAGACGATAAAAGATAATAAAGTTGCGTTTGCTAGTTATTTCGATGTGGACGTTGAGTATGAGGGAAAAACGATTGGTTTACTAGATACCAATATGTTTATTGAAAAAATGTTACATGATTATTCTGTGAAACATTATGTGTTCCATGTGAATCCCGAGGACGTGGAGGGAGATACGATTACTTTTTATCAAATAGTAAATGATTACTTGCTAAAAAATTGGAATGAATATAAGAAAAAGCAACTGTATAACTGGGAACGTATCGTGATTGCATGGTATTCAGAATATAATCCAATTGAAAATTACGATAGGTATGAGGAAAGAAGAGTTGACTTCTTTGGAACTGAAAACGACAACTTGAAAATCATCGGTAGTGAAACGAATGAGCTTACACGTACAGGTAGTGAAAAAAATGTGAACACGAAGAGTGGTAGTGAAACGAACACGCAATCCATTAGTGATATCAACTCCAGTACAGAAAAGGGGGTTTCTCCTTATGATGGTGTTGGTA
>CAYFSB010000107.1:4626-6015 GCA_964345655.1 uncultured Oscillospiraceae bacterium | reverse complement strand
GTGGGTTCGAGTCCCGCCATCCCAGCCACATGCCCCAGTAGCTCAGTAGGCAGAGCACCTGCCTTTTAAGCAGGGTGTCCGGAGTTCGAATCTCCGCTGGAGCACCAGAAAAAAGCCTTGAAACCAATGGGTTTCAAGGCTCTTTTTGTTGCTTCATTGAAGCGCAGGGAAGATCTTGCCCTCCCGCTGCTCTGCCGCTTTACACCAGACGCTCAGTTCCTTTGCAGTATGAACCTTAAAAGTTCAGACTTTTGTGTAAGGGCGATATCATCCGCCCGCGGCAGGCTGCCTGTCTGTGGGTAAGCAGAGCATCTTTATCTTTCCATTTTCACAAGATACTCGGTCGTACCCTCTTCAAGTTTTTTATGGTCTGTGCGGTAAAAACCATGGCGCTCATAAAAGGCGAGGGCTTTTGTGTTCTTTTCCAGCGCCCAAAGGAAGTCCGCGCCTCCATGGACGGCAAATTCAAGAAGCTCTCCCCCTATGCCCTTGTCATGAAAGCAGGGGTCTACATAGAGCTTTTCTATCTCTCTGCCGCGCAGCCTTATAAGGCCCTTGACAATTCCATAGTCATCATACACCCATGTATTTTTAAGCGTCTCCGGTACATTCAGATATGCGTTTGCCACCGGTATCACCTGGAGCTCTCCAAAGGAGTACTCCTCGCTTTGAAATATTGGGAAAAAAGTGAGCCTGTTATTGAACACCAATATCTCCGCTATCCGGGACACATCCCCGACAGCGGCTTTTCTTATCTGCGTCCTGTCCATTCGCCTATTTGTCATAGCCCCGCAAAAACTGCCTGGTGCGCTCCTCGGAGGGCTTTTGCAGCACCTGCTCCGGTGCGCCCTGCTCCGCGATAACCCCTCCGTCGATGAACAGCACCTTATCGGACACCGCCGCGGCAAAGCTCATCTCATGAGTTACCACCACCATGCTCATCCGCTCCTGTGCCAGCTGTCTTATTACGCTGAGTACCTCGCCGGTGAGCTCCGGGTCCAGAGCGGAGGTGGGCTCGTCAAAAAACAGCACCTCAGGCGTCAGTGCCAGCGCCCGCGCTATGGCCACCCGCTGCTGCTGGCCGCCGGAGAGCTGATGGGGGTAGAAATCCAGCTTGTCCTCAAGCCCCACCCGCCGCAAAAGCTCCCGGCAGTTTTCATCAATTTCGGCGTTTATCTCTTTTCGCCGGGTTTTATAATCCTCTCTCCCCCGCGCCTGAAGTCTGGAGGCAAGCGCGACATTTCCCAGCACGGTATACTGGGGGAACAGATTAAAGTTCTGAAACACCAGCCCGAAATGCAGCCTGTTGCGGCGTATCTCTTTTTCGGAGAGGGTGCGCTCATCCTCAGAATCAAACAGGGTCTCGCCATTTACAAATATTTTTCCGGC
>CAYFSB010000107.1:0-4616 GCA_964345655.1 uncultured Oscillospiraceae bacterium | reverse complement strand
GGTATCTCCAGAAAATTCAGGCAGCGCAGCAGCGTCGTCTTCCCGCCGCCGGATGGCCCGATGATCGACAGGGTCTCCCCCTGCTCCATGGAAAAGCTTATCCCTTTGAGCACAGCCAGAGAATCAAAGCTCTTATATAAATCCCTTACCTCAAGCAAAGCCATGTTCTCTCACCTCACACTCTGAAATAATCCAGTTTTTTCTCCAGCCGACCCAGCAGCACCGTCAGCAGGCCGCTGAAGGCCAGGTAGTAGACGCCCGTAAAGAACAGCGGCCAGATAAGCCCCTGCTTCAAAAACCGCTCGCCGTTCCACATAACCTCGTCCACGGCTATATCGCGTACAAGCGAGGTGTACTTTATAAGAGTTATGCCCTCGGTGCCCATGGGCGGCACTATACGCTTTATGACCTGCATAAGCGTGACCTTGAAAAAGATCTGGGTGTTGGTCATTCCCAGCACCTGACCTGCCTCACGCTGACCCTTTGGCACGCCCTCTATGCCGCCTCTGAATATCTCCGAGAAATAGCAGGCGTAATTGAAGATGAAGGCCACCATTGCCGCGATAAAGCGGCCGGAGGAGCCATTGCCCCACCAGTTGTTGCCCATAATAAGGCCGGGGCCATAGTAGATTATGAGGAGCTGGAGCATAAGGGGCGTTCCTCGGACTATCCACACAATTAGCTTCACGGGATAGTTCAAAACCTTCAGGCGGCTCATGGCGCCCAGCGAAATTATCAGCCCAAGTGGGATGGCTCCGGCCAGCGTCAGGCCGAATATCTCAAGGGATTTTACAAAGCCCTGAGCCAGGGACGACATTACAGTTTGAAACATCTTAAACCTCGTATGTATTATTAAGCGCTATAAAGCAGAGGGGAAGATCCCTTCTGCTTTATAACTTCATCACTCTGATATAATAAACTATCAGCGCTTATTTTGCAATGATGGATTCCTGAACACCGTAGGTCTTGGCGATCTCAGTAACGGTGCCGGCGGCATATGCTTCCGCAAAGAACTCATTGAACTTGTCGGCAAGGTCGCTGCCGGTTCTGAAGCCCACGCCGTACTCCTCAGTGGTGAGCTTTACGGTGTATGTGAGCTGGGGATAGCTGGTGCCGTCGCCTATCATGGCGCCCGCCATAAGCAGGTCAATAATGCAGGCGTCGGAGGTACCGGCGGCCACTTCCATAAGAGCGTCGGCCTGAGTGAGGACGGCGGTATAATCCAGACCCTTTTCAGTGGCTGCGGCCTCCCCGGCGGAACCGGACTCCACCGCGAAGCTCAGTGCGGCAAGGCTGGCCTCATCCTGATACTGATCGGCCACGTCCGCGTTCACTACCACCACCTGGGCGTTGTTGCAATAGGCCTCGGTGCAGTTCATGGCGTTAAGTACCTCAGGAGTGAGGGTCATGCCGTTCCAGACACAGTCGATGCTCTTGGCATCCAGCTCAAGGACCTTGTTGTCCCAGTTGATCTCTATAAATTCCACATCAACGCCTATGTACTCGGCAAAAGCCTTGGCCATATCCGCGTCAAAGCCTATCCACTCCCCGGCGTCATCCTTATAGTCCATGGGGGCAAAATCGGTAATACCCACGATGAGCTTGCCGTTTGCCTGCACATACGCCAGATCGCTGTCGGCGGCAGCGGCGTCAGTGGCGGTGGGAGCCGCAGACTGCCCGCAGGCGCACAGGGCAAATATCATAACCAGAGCCATAAGCATTGCAATTATCTTTTTCATTTTTATTCCCTCCATACAGGTGTTTTTTCATTACGGTAGTATAATAACACATTAGTGAAATAAAGCAAGCTATTTTTTCCCATTTGCTGTGCGCAATTTGCACAGCGTCTGGGGCGGGATATTTAACTTTCCTCTTTAATTCCTACTAAATTTATGGTAGATTGAACTTGTAGGAAATACTATCAGGAGGTGACTCTTTGAACGTCACAAGCAAAGGGCGCTACGCGCTTCGGGTGATGCTGGATCTGGCCCAACACCCGGAGGACGGGTTTATCTCCCTCAAGACCATAGCCGACAGGCAGGGATACTCCATGAAATATCTGGAGATGATAGTGGGCAGCCTTAAAAAGGCGGAGCTTGTTGACAGTACCCACGGCCAGGACGGCGGATACAGACTCAGCCGCGCCCCTTCCGACTACTCCGTCGGGGACATCCTCCGTTCCATCGAGGATAATCTTGCGCCAGTGGCCTGCATAAAGGCGGGCAGCGTCAGCTGTGAGCATGCAGGCGAGTGCATGACGATTCCCATGTGGAAAGAGCTGGACGACATCACCAACGCCTATCTGGATACGGTTACTCTGGAAGATCTGCTTACGGGAAGAAAGTGGAAACATGTTGACAAATAGAAAGACTGTGGTATAATCCCCAGTAGATTAGTAGGAAATAAAAGTACGAAAGGAACGGTATTATGTTTGTATATGCTGATAATGCAGCCACCACCAGTGTGAGCAAGACGGCGCTGGATGCCATGCTGCCATATTTGACAACTGAATACGGTAATCCCTCCAGCCTCTATTCCTTTGCCCAGCACGCCACCGAGGCTGTGGCCGACGCCAGAGCCACTATTGCGGGGCTTATCGGCGCGGAGCCCAAGGAGATATATTTCACCTCCGGCGGCAGCGAGGCCGACAATCAGGCGATTGTCTCCGCGGCAAAGGTCGGGGCCAGAAAAGGCAAGAAGCACCTTATCTCCACAAAGTTTGAGCACCATGCGGTGCTGCATACTCTGAAAAAGCTGGAAAAAGAGGGCTTTGAGGTGACGCTGCTGGACGTCCACGAGGACGGCGTCGTCAGACTTGAAGACGTGGCGGCGGCAATAAGGGATGACACCTGCCTTGTTACGGTGATGTTTGCCAATAACGAGATAGGCACTGTACAGCCCATTGCCCAGATAGGCGCACTCTGCCGGGAGAAGGGCATCCCCTTCCATACCGACGCTGTGCAGGCGGCAGGTCACACCCCCATCGACGTAAACGCCATGAACATAGACATGCTCTCCATGTCCGGGCACAAGTTCCACGCTCCCAAGGGCGTCGGCGTGCTGTACGCCAGAAAGAACATGCCGCTGTTCAACATCATCGAGGGCGGCGCTCAGGAGCGGGGCAAGCGGGCCGGTACGGAGAACGTGGCCGGAATAGTTGCCATGGCGGCGGCGCTGAAGGAATCCGTGGAGCACATGGAGGAGAACACCGCCAAAATTATCCCCATGCGGGACAAGCTTTTCACCCAGCTGAGCAAAATACCCCACAGCAAGATAAACGGCAGTCTTGAGCATCACGTGCCGGGCACGGTCAACATGTGCTTTGAGGGCATTGAGGGCGAATCCCTGCTGCTGATGCTGGATAAATACGGTATCTGCGCCTCTTCCGGCAGTGCCTGTACCTCCGGCTCTCTGGACCCCAGCCACGTGCTTTTGAGTCTGGGTCTGCCCCATGAGGTGGCACACGGGTCGCTGCGGCTGTCCATCGGCGAGTGCAACAATATGGACGAAATCGACCATATTATAGATGTGGTTCCCAAGGTCGTGTCCTATCTGCGTGAGATGTCCCCGGTGTGGGACGAGCTGCAGAGAGGCCAGCGCCCCCATCTCATCTGAACACTACAGGATAATTTTGATATAGGAGGATATAATTATGGCACTTTACAGTGATAAGGTCATGGACCATTTTGAACACCCCAGGAATGTGGGCAAGCTGGACGATGCGGACGGCATAGGTGAAGTGGGCAACGCCAAGTGCGGCGATATCATGCGCATGTATATAAAGGTGAAGGACGGCATAATAACCGACTGTAAGTTCAACACCTTCGGCTGCGGCAGCGCCATAGCCACCAGTTCCATGGCAACCGAGCTCATAAAGGGCAAGCCCATTGAGGAGGCGCTGAAGCTCTCCAACAAGGCCGTTGTGGAAGCGCTGGACGGTCTGCCCGCCCAAAAGATACACTGCTCCGTTCTGGCCGAGGAGGCCGTGCGGGCTGCGGTAAAGGACTACTACGATAAAAACGGCATCGCCTATGACCCCAAGGAACTGGAAATTCATGACTGCGGCGAGTGTCACATCTGAAACCGAATAAAGGCAAACGACCCGAAGGGAATAACAGACGCACAGCGGATGACGGCTTTCATTGGTGCCGTACGCTGTGCGTCTGTTTTTTTGCTTTATCCGGCGGCTTTGGTCCCGGCCGGTCTTACTTTCTCTTCCTGCGATGTCTGCTGCGCCGGTTCTCCCTGACCGCCTGGACGATCAATATTATGACTATGGCGGCTATGGCGGCAAGGACTACGAAAAATATCAGCCTGAAGGTGCCCAGATTCACACCTCCTGTGCCGGTGGACTCCGCTTTATACTCCGTCGCTCTCACAGTGCTGTAGCCGCAGACGGAGCAGACACCGGTCTCCTCCCCGGCCTCTTTTTTTGTGGCGGCACGGTTTTCTGTCCACTGGAAGCTGTGCTGGGCCTTGTCCGCCGTCTCTCCGCAGTCGCACTCATGCCAGTGATAAGTCTCGTCGTGGGACCACTCTGCCGAAAACTTGTGCTCATGTTCCGGCTTCTCCGTGGCCTCCGGTGAGGCGGACGGCTCCGCCGTGGGACTGGGCAC
>CAYFSB010000106.1:1290-6043 GCA_964345655.1 uncultured Oscillospiraceae bacterium | reverse complement strand
CGAACCCACGTATCCAGCTTGGAAGGCTGGTGTTCTACCATTGAACTACACCCGCATGGCCGTTCCCTTATTCAGCCTTGAGATAATACCATATTTATATGCCACATGTCAACATTTTTTATGGAAAAAATCAGATAAAAACGCCGGTGCGAAGCCGATTGAGCACAGCTTCGCGCTCAGGCTCCGCCCCGGCGCCGTATATCTCAGCGCCTGCGTATGCGCCGAATTATTTCTTCAGCTCTGTCTTTGAATTTTTCAATGCCGCCGCGGTTCATAATGAACACATAAGTGCCCAGACCCGCCAGCGCCAGCACCGCCGCGATAATGATTATTACCACAAGCACGCGGCTTATGTTTGTCTCGTGGGACTGATGCTCGGTTATATGAGGGGTGGCTGAGGGGGAGACGACCGGTGAAACATCAGGAGAAGCGGAGACCGCCGCGTCTTTTTCCACAACAGTCACAGTGAAGGAGCATGTGAGTTCCTTGTAGCTGACGGTTATGGTCTGCCGCCCCGCTTTAGCCAACACTGTTGGGGAGCAGGTAAAGCCGGTCTTTATCTCCTCGTTCTTATTTGCACTGGTCACAAGCTTCAAAACAAGCCCGGCAGTGTCAAGACTGTCGCCCACCGTATATTCAAGCTTGCTGGGCATGGTGGACACGGAGAGGCCTACAGGCTTTTCTTCGGCTTTTACTTTCACTGAGAAGGTGCAGGTCCTTTCCCCGTAGGTCACGGTGATGGTCTGAGTCCCGGCCTTGGTCAGCTCGGTAGGTGAGCATATTAAATCTGTAGTCACATCCCGGTGGCCGTTATTGGTGTACACACGGATGGAAAGCCCTGCGGGATTGAGCGACTCACCCAGAGTGTACTCTGTTTTGGTGGGCTTCGTGAGGACGCCTATGCCATCTATAACCTCATCCGCCTTGCTCACGTTCACTGTAAAGGAGCAGTTCTTGCCCTGATAGCTTATCTCAATGGTCTGCGTGCCCAGATTGTTGAGCTTTGTGGGATAGATCCCGAAGCCCTCGCTGAGTACATTGCTGCTGCCGTTATTGAATTTGACATGTACCAGCAGCCCGGCGGTGTCCAGTGTGTCGCCAAGCATGTACTTGGTCTTCGTGGGCAGGGCCTCCACGGATATGGAGTTTACAGAGATATCCTCGACCTTGACCGCGATCGTGGCAGAGACAGAGGAAGAGGTCTTGCCTTTATTGGTGTTGGTGACAATACAGTAGTAATAGGTGGTGCCTATATGGGAGGTGTCCGCCTGATAGCTGTTGCCGGTGGCGTCCTGAATGGCCTCGCCGCCGGAAGTATTGTTGTTGGGATTGGAATACCACTGATAACTTAGACTTCCGCTGTCGGCCACCGTGGCGCTTACGCTGAGTTGGGCCGCGCTGTTGGGGTAGCAGGTGACGCCGCTGCCGGCGGTGACTACGGGTTTTGCCGGGATAACATTTATGGGGCACACGAGCTTGCTGGAATTATTAACGGTTATAACGCAGTTATAGCTGCCCACGGTGGTGGGAGTGCCCCGCAGGTATACGTAGAGACCGTCAGTCTGTTCCTCGGTCTCCAACACGATACCGCTGGGCATGGTGTTCTCTGCAGCTGTTACGGTGTTGCCCGTGGATACAACAGCCAGCAGATGATCAAGAGTGCTGCCAGCCTCTATATCGCCGGGTGCCGGATAGGTGACGTCGGCATAGGCCGCAGGCAGTATTGAAAACATCAAGAGCAGAATCACCGCAATTGATATAAGACGCTTATTCATGTTTAGCATATCCTTTCAAGACACATAAATCATCCTACTATAATTTAGCCAAAAAGTCAATGTTTGCAAAAATAATGGATATTTGGCGAAAAAAGTTATATCTCCAGACACAGAAAAATATGGTGCGTATGCGGTTGTGATAAATAAATTACTGTGATACAATAAACCATCAGCTCCAATACGGGGCGCGAAATACTGACTCAAATAATCCGAGAAGGGGGAAACCGGATGTCGGACAGACAGTGGTACAAGGAGATGGCGGTCTATCAGATATGGCCGCGCAGCTTCTGCGATGGGAACGGAGACGGAATCGGCGATCTGTGGGGCGTTCTGGCAAAGCTGGATTATATCAGGAGCCTGAATGTGGACGCCATATGGTTTTCACCGCTGTATCCCTCGCCCAACGCGGATTTCGGATATGATATCTCGGATTATATGGACATACACCCGGACTACGGGAATCTGGACGTTTTCAGGCAGGTGCTGGACAAGGCCCACAAGAGAGGGCTGCGGGTGTTTATGGATTTGGTGGTAAACCACACCTCCGATGAGCACAAATGGTTCAAAGAGAGCCGCAAGAGCCGGGATAATCCCTATCACGACTATTATTACTGGCGCCCCGGCAAGGTGGTGGGAGGCAAGCGCGTGCCGCCGAACAACTGGACCAGTCTTTTTGAGGGCGGCGCATGGGAATATGATGAGCATTTAGACGAATATTACCTGCATTTGTTCGCAAAGAAACAGCCGGATCTGAACATGGATAACCCCAAAGTGCGCCAGGAGGTCAAGGATATCATGCGCTTCTGGCTGGACATGGGAGTGGACGGATTCCGGGAGGACGTAATCACCTTCATTTCAAAAACGCCGGGGATGCCCAGCACCTATCCGAAACTCCCCATGGCAAATGGGATGAAGCATTATTCCAACCGACATAGAGTACACGATTATCTCGCGGAATTCAAGAGGGATGTGCTGGATTATTACGATTGTTTTACAGTAGGCGAGAGCCCGATGACCACTCCGGAGATAGCCCTGAGATATGTGACAGAAGGGCCGGAGCAGGTTTTGGATGAGATGATCGGTTTTTCCCACATGGAGGCCGACTGCTTTATGACGGATATTGTCCAGCGGCCGTTCAGCCTTGTGAAGATGAAGAAGGCGTTTACCGACTGGCAGATGAAGCTTGAGGACAAAGCCTGGAACGCCCTTTATATCGAAAATCATGACCATCCCCGCATAATAAGCCGTTACGGCAGCGAGTACCACCACAAGGAGAGCGGCAAGATGCTGGCCGCCATGTATATTTTGCAGCGGGGCACGCCCTTTGTATATCAGGGGCAGGAGATCGGCATGCTGAACCTGAACCTGCCCAGCGTCAATATGTATCAGGACGTGATGACAAAAAACAACGTCAGAATAGCGGCAAAGCTATTGCCCAGGGGAAAGGTGCTTAAGCTGGCGCAGCGCTCCAGCCGGGACAGCGCCCGGACGCCAATGCAGTGGTCAGGGGAGAAAAACGCCGGTTTCAGCACGGGTGTGCCATGGTTTTTCGTAAATGGGAACTATAAGCATATCAATGTGCAGACCCAGGAGGAGGACCCGGATTCCATTCTCAACTTTTACAGGAAGCTGCTGAAATTCCGCAAAGAGCAGCCTATAGTACTTTATGGCGCATACCGCGAATTGCTGCCGGAGGACAAAAATTTTTATGTATATGAGCGCTATTATGAGGGTAGGACGCTGCTGGTCATATGCTCATTTACAGCGGAGCAGCTCCGCTTTGAGGCGCCGGAGAATATTGACCTGGCCAAGGGCGTGTATGTGCTTGGAAACTACGATATGAATTTTGTCATATCCAACGGCTTTACCACCAGACCATACGAGCTGAGAGTATATCTTTTTGAATGAGAGTGAACAGATGGCAGAGATAAGAGAGAGCGCATACGCCAAACTGAATATTTCTCTGGATGTGACCAATCGCCGGAGTGACGGATACCACGACATGGTGATGGTGATGCAGGCGATCTCCCTGCGGGATGAGCTGAAAATATCCACCGACAGCAGCGGCCAGCTCCGGGCGTATACAAACCTGCACTTTATACCCAATGACGAGAGGAATCTGGCGGTGCGCGCTGCCGTGTGCTATCTGGAGGCCATAGGCGAGCGCGGCGTGGGAGTGCGCATAGATATAAGGAAGAACGTACCCGTGGGCGCGGGAATGGGCGGCGGTTCATCAGACGCGGCGGCGGTGCTGCGGGGGATGAACAGACTCTATGGCGGGCGGCTTTCCAGAATGGAGCTGGAGGCGTTGGCCCGTCAGGTGGGCTCTGATGTGGCCTTCTGCGTGGCGGGAGGCACGGCCCTGGCAAAGGGCCGCGGAGAGCTGCTCAGTGATCTGCCGCCGCTGCCGGACTGCGTGTTTCTCGTCTGCAAGCCGGAGTTTTCCATATCCACGCCGGAGCTGTTCCGGAAGCTGGACTGCGCGCCGCTGCGCCGCCACCCGGATACTGCCGGGATAGTGCAGGGGCTTGAACAGGGCGAGGTGGGCGAGAGCTGGCGAAGAATGTACAACGTCTTTGAGGATGTGGATGACAGACGCATGAGGACTGTCAAGGAGATAAAGGGCCGGATGCTGGACTGCGGAGCTATGGGCGCCATTATGACCGGGACAGGCTCCGCGGTGTTTGGCGTCTTCCCAAAGGAGCAGGCGGCGGAGGAGGCACGGAAGCTGCTGGTCAGGGATTACCGCTTCTGCCGTACCGCAAAGCCTGTTCAGCGGCTTATATGATTAAAAATACAAAAAACCGTCCATACTATGAGCAATACATAGTAAGGCGGTTTTTTTATGAAAGATTACAGCAGAAAATTTAGATTATGGGAGACGGCGGCACTGGTGTCGCTGTGCGTTTCCCTCTGCGCCGGGACCTGGGCTCAGGCCCGGCAGAGCTCCATCAGTTCGAATCTTGTGCGGCTGCATG
>CAYFSB010000106.1:855-1280 GCA_964345655.1 uncultured Oscillospiraceae bacterium | reverse complement strand
ACAGTCAGGAGGAGCAGGAGCTGAAGCTGAGGGTCAGGGATGCGGTGCTGGAGTATCTCTCGCCGCTGCTTGAGGATGTGGAGGACTCCGCCCAGGCAAAGCAGCTGATCACCGGCCAGATAGACGGTATTGCGCAGGCGGCCGCCTCGGCGTCTGAGGGCAGAAAGGTCACAGTGAGTCTGGACAGCGAGAGCTTTCCCACCAGAGAATATGAGGGCTTCACTCTGCCGGCCGGCCGGTATGACTCTCTGCGTGTGGTGCTTGGCGAAGGGGAGGGACACAACTGGTGGTGCATAGTATTCCCTCCGCTGTGCCTGTCGGCGGCCGATGCCGACGAGGTGCAGAGCGTCATGAGCGAGGAGGACTTTGCCCTTGTGACGGAGAGCGACGGCTACGAGCTGCGCTTTCGTATAGTGGAGCTGTGG
>CAYFSB010000106.1:0-845 GCA_964345655.1 uncultured Oscillospiraceae bacterium | reverse complement strand
CTGACCGCTGCCCTTGAGGGCAGATAAATTCCCGCACAGGATTGCGGTTTAAAAAGCGGTGGTATATAATATTTTCCAACAGCCCGGCGCGCCGGGGGGAATGGAGAGTATTATGAGGCTTTGCAATATTGATGTGGGCGGTAAGACCCACCTGGGTATAGTGACTGAAAGAGGTATTGTGGATGCCGCGGCAGCAGGCTGCACCCTCGGCATGGCCGAGCTTATAGCGGGGGCTGACCTGGCGGAGCTTCGCGCCATTGAGACCGATGAGAGCCTGCCCACGGTGGCGGCGCCTGAATACGCGAATGTGGTGGACAGGCCCGGCAAGCTTTTGTGCGTGGGGCTAAACTACAGGGACCATGCGGCGGGCATTAATATGAAGCTGCCTGAATATCCGGTGCTGTTTTCAAAGTTTGCCGATGCCCTTGCCCCCTCCGGCGCTTTAATAGAGCTGCCGCCCTGGGAGCAGAGCTACGACTATGAGGCGGAGCTTGTAATAGTTGTTGGACGCAGGGCCTGGGGCGTAAGTGTGGAAGAGGCAAAGGACTACATATTCGGCTATACCTGCGGCAACGATCTGAGCTGCCGGGACGCGCAGATGCGCAGCGGCCAGTGGCTCATCGGCAAGACCATGCCCGGTTTCGGCCCCTGCGGCCCGTGTATCGTCACCGCCGATAGTCTTGACCCCGATGCCGGCTGCGAAATAAAAAGCTATGTAAACGGACAGCAGCGGCAGGACGGCAGCACGGCGGACATGATATTCAACTGCGCAAAGGTGTTGAGCTACGCCTCCAAATATCTGAGACTGGAGCCGGGAGACCTGATATTTACAGGCACGCCCAGCG
>CAYFSB010000105.1:2511-6052 GCA_964345655.1 uncultured Oscillospiraceae bacterium | reverse complement strand
TCTGAGCCCCGTGTAAAAAACACGGGGCTCAATTTTTCGACAAAGCTGCACTGCGCTCTGTGCCTCAACGTCCGCCTGCGGCGAAAAACTCTGCGAGGCTTTGCCAACGACTTAAGACGCGTATAAAAAACACCGGGCTGTTTTTGGAATATGTGTATAATATCTCCCTTTGCAGGTAAGAATAGGGATGCAAACCTAAAAATGCAAACGGAGCTTAAACGTATGAGCAGCAAGAGCTCCGGCAAAAAGCTGGAGGGATTTTTCACAGGCAAGGGCTTTTACATAGTCCTTTTCCTGTGCGCCGCAGTTATCGGTGTATCCGCGTGGATGATGGCGGTAGGGAATAAGACTATGGCAAAAGACGTAAACGCCTCAGGCAATGTGAGCCTTGAAAACAAGCGTGTGGAGACGGTCATTATCCCGCCTCAGCAGGAGACGGACGCAATGCAGGAGACGGTGGAGGCGGCTGCCCCTGAGGTCAATACAGAGGGCCTTGCCGACGCTGCCGGAGAACTGACGGAGGAGTCAAGCCAGGTGTGGCGCGAGGGCGATGTGATGGAGGTGGCGGCACCCCTGTACGTGTGGCCGGTAGCCGGAGAGTTGGAGAGACAGTTCAGTATTGAGGCGCTGAAATACGATGTGACCATGCGCGACTGGCGTACCCATGACGGCATAGACATCCTCACGGCGCTTGGCACTGAGGTCACCGCCGCCCATTCGGGCTCTGTGGAGAGCATAGTAAATGATGATTTGTACGGCGTCGTTGTCACCGTAGACCACGGCGACGGCTCAAAGACCGTCTATGCGAACCTTGCCCCGGAACCCGCTGTCAGCGTGGGAGACTGGGTGGAGCCGGGCGCGGTTATCGGTACCGTGGGCAGCTCTGCCATATGTGAGATAAACCAGCAGCCCCATCTGCACTTTTCCATCACTGTTGACGGCGCGGCGGTCGATCCGCTGAGCTATCTCCCGGCGTAAAAAAGCCTGCCGCAGCAAAAGCGCGGCAGCTGTTATAACTGTCATTCTGAGACTGCCAGGACATGCAGGCCTTTTGGCCCGGCGCCTGACGCGGAGAGATCAGGCATCCGCTCAGAATGACAGTTTTTTCTGAACATACTGTTCCGGAGCCGGGAAAATACGCACGAAACTGTTTGGGCAGCAGGGCGGGGGAGCGCTTCAGGGCGCCGCCTGTTTTTGCTGCTTTCGGTATTCCTGAGGCGTAACGCCCACTATTTTGCGAAAGCTCTGGGAGAAATAGCTGGCCGAGGAAAAGCCCACCGTCTGGGCTATGGCCGACAGGGAGTGGTCGGTTGTGACCAGCAGATACTGGCTCTCCTCTATCCTGCGCCGCTGCAGATAGCTGATGGGCGAGATATCAAAGGCGTCGGTAAAGTGGTGTACCAGATAGAACTTGCTCAGATGGCAGCGCTCTGCCAGAATGTCAAGAGACAGCGGCAGCTTAAAATTCGCGTCAATATACTGGCGCACGGAATCAATGACGCTGCTGACCTTCTGCGAGGGCACAACCTGGGCGGAAACGGCGTTGTTGCGCATGATTTGCACCAGCAGGTTCTGGCATATGGTGGCCTTATACGGCAGCTCTGTGTGCATCTCCTTCATCAGCATTCCAAAGAGCGGCTGGAGATTGTTGCGCATATAGGTGCAGTTCATTATGAAAAATTGCGCCTCCGGGTCTTCAAAGGTGAATTTCATACCCTCTACGCCCAACACAATGTACTCCATGGGCACGCTGCCGGACTGTTCGGTGTGCTCCACATGGGGGTTAATTATCACAAGGTCGCTGCAGGTCACGGGGAAATGCCTGTCCCCGATGTGAAACTGCCCGTTGCCCGACAAAACGTAAAACATCTCCAGAAAATAATGCTCGTGCATCATACAGTTCCAGTCGTTCTCGTCTCTGGAGGTGGTCACATAAAGGAGCCTGCTGCCGCTGGCGTCAGTGCTGAAGGCACTGGAGGGGTCAAGGGTATGGCTGCGGGCGTATAAAAATCTTGCGTCTCCGGAGACGGCGCTCAGATTTTTCTCGGGACTGTGCAGATAATACCTGTTTTCCCCCATCAAAATCACCTCCAAATTTTAGAAATATTGCTGGACGCTTTCATTTTTCTTTTGTTTTTTATATTTTATCACAGCCTACACTGGACTTCAACGGGAGAAATTGTGTTCGGCAATTTAAAATGTTAGCAAAAGGCCTCTTGTGAACAAAGCGTGAACGATGCAAAAGTATGCACAGTCTCCCTTTCATCCTGCTACGCTCTTGGCAAGAGGGGAAAAAGAATAACATGCAAAGTGCAGGAATAATTATTGGGGGCCTTTTGTTAACTTGCGGGGCCCAACGCTAACATTTTAGAATGACGAAAACAAGAAATTAACCAAAAGTGCACAAATACATAGATAATGGCTCTGAGAATACTGTAATTTTTTGTAAAAACACACAGAATTAACAGCAATATTTCTAAAGGGAACAGCAATAAAAATATTGCAACAATTTTAAGAACAGATATACTGAAAATACAGGATACGCCTTATATAAGCGCGTATATTATGTATGGAAAAATACTAAGGAGGAAAACTATGAAAAAGACACTTAGCCTGCTTCTTGCACTGTGCATGCTCTTTGCCCTTTGCGCCTGCGGCAATACCGCGGCCACCACTGCCACTGAGCAGCCTGCCGAGCAGACCACCGAGCAGCCCGCCGAGGCTGAGACCATTACCGTTGCCGCCATTGAGACTGCCTACGGCGCTCAGATGTGGCAGGACGTAGCTTATGCTTTCACCGCCGAGACCGGCATCAAGGTGGAACTCATCACCGACAAGAACCTTGAAGACGTCATTGGCCCGTCTATGCAGGGCGGCGAGTTCCCCGACGTTATCCACCTGGCCACCGGCCGCGAAAAGGGCCTGACCGAGCAGTTTATCAAGGACAACAACATCCTTGAGATCACCGATGTGCTGTCCATGACAGTTCCCGGCGAGACCGCGAAGGTCTCCGAGAAGATCGCCGGCGGCTTCACCAACATTTCTCTCACCAACCCCTACGGCGATGGAAAGACCTATCTGGCCCCCATGTTCTACTCCCCCTGCGGCCTGTTTTACAATGCCGGCCTCTTTGAGCAGATGGGCTGGGAAGTTCCCACCACCTGGGACGAGATGTGGGAGCTGGGCGACAAGGCTGCCGCTGAGGGCATCTCCCTGTTCACCTATCCTACCACCGGCTACTTTGACGCATTCTTCTATGCTCTGATGTACTCCGCAGGCGGCGCCGATTTCTTTGATGCGGCCACCCACTACGACGAGGGCATCTGGCAGACTCCTGAGGCCCAGACCTGCTTTGACATAGTCGCAAAGCTTGCCTCCTACACCAACCCCATCACTCCCGCACAGGCCAATGACCAGGACTTCACTCAGAACCAGCAGCTGGTTCTGGACAACAAGGCGCTCTTCATGCCCAACGGCACATGGATAGTCGGCGAGATGGCCGATGCTCCCCGCGCTGACGGCTTCAAGTGGGGCATGACCG
>CAYFSB010000105.1:0-2501 GCA_964345655.1 uncultured Oscillospiraceae bacterium | reverse complement strand
GCGGAGACAGCTACAGCTACACCTGGTTTGAGCAGTCATGGATCCCCGCCGGTGCCGAGCATCAGGACGCTGCAAAGCAGTTCGTGGCATTCCTGTACTCTGACAAGGCCTGCGAGATATTCGCCGCTTCCGGTGCTATCCAGCCCGTGCTGGGCATTGCCGACATGCTGGAAGGCGACAACCAGATGTTCTACTCCATCTATGACAACGGCGCAAAGGCCGCTATGGGCAACTTTGCCTCCTTCACCGCTATCCCCGGCATCGAGGTGCGCGGCGTGTTCTTCGACCCCGTCAACTCTCTGGTTAACGGTTCTCTGACCGAGGAGCAGTGGATCACCGACGTGACCGCCGCCAGCGATCAGATGCGTGCAAATCTCCAGGGCTGAAGATAAACGGCTTATCCATTTTCTGAAGTGATAATATGACAGAACAATTGGGCGGTGTATCAGAAACTGATCACCGCCCATGAGCCTATCAACAGTTTTGACAAACAGACCCGCGGCAACAGGGCAGCGGGAGAGCGCGAGAGGGCAAGGCCCGTCTCGCAATACAATAACCGCCAGCAAAAAGACTGATTTATCAGGCGTTTGCCGAGCGGAGCGAGATTTTTTGTGATATAACGCCTTCACAAAAAATGTGGCGGATAAAGCTTGCCGGAAAAGTCCCCAAGGAGTTTTCCGGCAAGCTGCCGGGCGGTGTATCAGAAACTGATCACCGCCCATTTTGCATATACCCCAGATCCGGCAAGACTCAAGCACGCGCAAAGGAGCTGAAAAAATGGAAAAACAAAAAGGATACCGCAGGTTTGTCGCCTTGTGTGTTGCACCGGCAGCTATCCTGTTCTTTATTTTCATGATACTGCCCACGCTTAATGTGTTTCGGATGTCCCTGTTTGAGAGGGGCGCATACTCCCCCACGGAGACTTTTGTGGGGCTGAAGAACTTTCAGGTTCTGTTTAATGACGCAAAGTTTATCCGTTCCATGCAAAACACCATATTGCTTTTAGTGGTGGTGACGCTCATCACCTTTGCTCTGGCGCTACTGTTCGCGGGGATATTGACACGGGAAAAGCTTAAGGGCCAGAATTTTTTCAGGATTGTATTTTATATTCCGAATATTCTCTCCATAGTGGTCATTTCCGGAATATTCTCTGCCATATATAAACCGGAGAACGGAATGCTGAACAGCATCCTGTCCCTGCTTTCCGGGAAGACCGTCATGATTTTGTGGAAAGATGCGCCGCTTGTGATGACGAGCCTTATAATTGCCATGGTCTGGCAAGCCATTGGCTATTACATGGTCATGTACATGGCGTCCATGTCCTCCGTACCCCAGAGCCTATATGAGAGCGCAAGTCTGGATGGGGCCGGGAGAGTGACGCAGTTTTTCCAGATAACCATACCCCTTATATGGACCAATATCCGCACCACTCTGACCTTCTTTATAATTTCCACCATTAATATGGCCTTCCTTTTCGTAAAGGCCATGACCTCAGGCGGGCCAAACGGGGCCTCTGAGGTGGCGTTGAGCTACATGTATTCCCAAAAGGACGCGGGGCTGTACGGTTACAGTATGGCCATTGGCGTTGTGATTTTCCTGTTTTCATTCCTGCTGTCCGCCCTTGTGAACAGGGCAACCAAGCGGGAGCCGCTGGAATTTTAGGAGGTGAGCGCGTGAAGAGAACAAAAAACGGCGCGGAGCGCGTATACAAGGCGTTCATCTACCTTGTACTTATCCTGCTTGCCATCAGCATAATAGTTCCGGTGGCCTGGGTGTTCCTTGCGTCTGTAAAGCAGAACAGCGAGTTTTACGGTAATCCTTGGACTCTGCCTCTGGGCATTTACTGGCAGAACTTTGTAAACGCCTGGACCTCTGCCAGTATGGGCTCGTATATGCTCAACTCCGTATTCGTGACGGCGCTGGCGCTGCTTATCCTGCTGGTAGTGGCGCTGCCCGCGGCATACTGCCTGTCCCGCTTCCATTTCAGGGGCCGCCGCCTGCTGAACACCTGCTTTATGGCGGGACTGTTTATAAATGTCAACTACATCGTCGTGCCCATATTTCTGATGCTCCGTGACGCGGACGCGTTTTTGAAGGCCACTCTGGGCCAGGCCTTCCTGCTCAATAATCTCTGGGTGCTGGCGCTGGTCTATGCCTCTACAGCGCTGCCCTTTACCATCTATCTGCTCTCCGGCTATTTTGCAACTCTGCCCCATGACTTTGAGGAGGCCGCCTATATCGACGGCGCGGGCTATGGCCGGACAATGACACAGATCATTTTCCCCATGGCGCAGCCCTCGATCATCACAATAATTCTTTTCAACTTCCTGTCCTTCTGGAATGAGTATATCATCTCCATGACTCTCATGAGCAGCGCCAAGGGCGCAAAGACTCTGCCGGTGGGGCTGCTGAATCTTATGCAGGCCCAGCAGTCCAAGGCGGAATACGGCACCTTGTACGCGGGACTTGTGCTTGTGATGCTGCCCACGCTGATACTGTAC
>CAYFSB010000104.1:3153-6066 GCA_964345655.1 uncultured Oscillospiraceae bacterium | reverse complement strand
GTGAGCGTCTGGTCTATCCTGAGGGCGGCCTCCTGTCCCGGCTCCATGCTGCCCCCGGTCAGGTGCGCCTTTATTATCTTCTCCGCAAGGTTAAGACCCATGTCCTATATCTCCATTTCCGCCATGCTGTCTCTGGCATTAATTACGTGCTGTATTGTCAGCTTCTCAGCCAAGTCCCCGTCGTGGGCTGTCAGCGCCTCCAGTATTGCCATGTGCTCCGCCAGCGAATGGACGGCGCGGCTGTGGTTTCTCACCGAGGCTCTGCGGTATTTGGTCATCTTCTTGTGCAGGGAGCTGAGAGTGTCATAAAGGGCCTTGCTGCCGCTGCTCTTGTACAAAAGCTCATGGAAGTCCGAGTCGAGATTCTTTATCTGGTCGGAGTTGTCGCTGTCAGGCTTTTCTATATAAAACCTTTGCAGCTCCAGCACCTCCCGCATCCCGGCCAGCTCTTCATCGCTTATGCGCACCGCCGCCCTTCCCGCGGCCATGCCCTCTATTCTCAGGCGTATCTCGTACATGTCCAGCATATCCTCTCTGGATATGCCTACCACTACCACGCCTCTGCCCGTGTCCTCCAATATATGCTCCTGCTCAAGGCGGCGTATGGCCTCCCGTATGGGCGTGCGGCTGACGCCCAGCTCCGTGGACAGCCGCAGCTCGCTGAGCATCTCGCCCCGCAGGTATTTGCCCGTGAGTATGTCCCGCTCAAGCTGCTCAAATATCTGGTCGGCTATGGATATGCTCTTGTGTTCTCTCATGGTCTGTCTCCTTTTATGGCTCCGCGTATGTCCTCACAGGGCGGGCTGCGCGGGATCATTTTTCCCCCGTCAGCTCCGCTATCTTCGTCTCCAGCTCCTCTGTGGACAGGGACGCCGTGCGCCCGTCCTCATACTGGCTGTCTACCCAGTCCTTCAGCGCTATCACAAGCTTTGAGTGCTTATCCACCTGGCGCTCGCCCCTGAGCTCGTAGTTCTGATTCACCCAGTAGGCTATGCCCGCAAGGCCGGAGGTCTTGCTTATGGCCACCGCCGCAGGCCGGTCAAGCAGCCGCTGGGTATTGAAAATGTTGTATATCTCCTCGTCCTTCAAAAGCCCGTCCGCGTGGATGCCGGCGCGGGTCACGTTAAAGCTCTTGCCCACAAAGGGGGTCATCGGCGGGATGTTGTAGCCTATCTCGTCCCGGAAATACTCTGCTATCCGGGTGATCACCGTGGGGTCCATGCCGTCCAGTGAGCCCCGCAGCGAGGCATACTCAAACACCATCGCCTCCAGCGGCACGTTGCCCGTGCGCTCTCCTATGCCCAGAAGCGAACAGTTGACTCCGCTGGCCCCGTAGAGCCACGCGGTGGAGGCGTTGGCCACCGCCTTATAAAAATCGTTGTGCCCGTGCCACTCCAGATACTCGCTCTGCACATCGGAATAGTGCTGCAAACCGTAAATGATCCCCGGCACGCTCCTGGGCAGCGCCACCTCCGGATACGGCACGCCGTAGCCCATGGTATCGCAGGCGCGTATGCGCACCGGTATGCCCGCCTCCTCCGACAGCTTCATCAGCTCGTTTACAAAGGGCACTACAAAACCGTAAAAGTCCGCTCTGGTGATGTCCTCCAGATGACAGCGTGGCATCACGCCCGCGTCAAAGGCGTCCTTCACGGTGGCCAGATAGTAGTCCATTGCCTGGCGGCGGCTCATGTTCATCTTCTTGAAAATATGGTAGTCGCTGCATGAGACCAGTATGCCCGTCTCTCGGATGCCCAGCTCCTTTACAAGCTTGAAATCCTCCTGCGTGGCCCTTATCCATGTGGTTATCTCCGGGAAACGCAGGCCCAGATCCATGCAGCGCTCTATGGCCTCCCGGTCCTTTTTGCTGTAAATGAAAAACTCCGTCTGACGTATCAGCCCGTAGGGGCCGCCCAGCTTGCTCATCAGCTTATACAGCTGCACTATCTGCTCCGGCGTGTACGGGTTTACCGACTGCTGCCCGTCTCTGAAGGAGGTATCTGTTATCCAGATGTCCTCCGGCATGGACATTGGCACCCGCCGGTGGTTGAACGCTATCTTCGGCACCTCGTCATAGTTGTAAACGTCTCTGTACAGTATGGGGTCCTTCACGTCCTGAAGTGAGTAGCGGTAGTCGTTCTCCTCCAGGAGATTGGTTTTGGGCGACAGCTCAAGCATCTTGTACGCTCCTTTCGCGCAGCAGATCAGTGTATGACGGTATTCTTGTATAACTGTATACAGTTATACCACCGTGTCCCCCTCCTGTCTATATCATTTGCTGTTAATTTTAAAAATGTCAGGGCCCCCGCGGAGGCCGGTGTATGGGCGCGCCGGGGCCGGAAAGAAAAATTTGTGTAAACTGCTTGCTTTTCGGGGTATATTCTATATAATATCTACAAACCGATTTATAAGGAGTTGTGCCATGACTGATCTCAGCGCTCTGCATGAAAAAAAGGGCTTCATATGCGACATGGACGGTGTGATCTACCGGGGGAACATGCTTTTGCCCGGTGTGGCGGAGTTTGTGTCCTGGCTGGAGCGGGCGGGGAAGAAGTATCTTTTCCTGACCAATTCCAGCGAGCGCTCCCCCAAGGAGCTGCGCCAGAAGCTGGAGCGGATGGGGCTGGACGTGGATGAGAGCCATTTTTACACCAGTGCTCTGGCCACGGCGGCTTTTCTGCGCCACCAGATGCCCGGCTGCACCGCCTATGTGATAGGCGCGCCGGGGCTTGTGAACGCCCTGTATGACGTGGGCATCACCATGAACGATATAGACCCTGACTATGTGATAGTGGGCGAGAGCTCCACCTATAATTTTGAAATGATAAGCAAGGCGGCGCTGCTGGTGCAGCACGGCGCCCGGCTGATCGCCACGAACTATGACCTGACCGGCCCCACAGAGACCGGCATTAT
>CAYFSB010000104.1:0-3113 GCA_964345655.1 uncultured Oscillospiraceae bacterium | reverse complement strand
GGCGCTGGTGGCGCCCATTGAGCTGGCCACCGGCAAGCAGGCCTACTTCATGGGCAAGCCAAACCCGCTGATGATGCGCACGGGGCTGAAGCTTCTGGGCGTACACTCGGAGGAGGCGGCCATGGTGGGAGACCGGATGGATACGGACGTGATAGCGGGCATGGAGTCAGGTCTGGACACGGTGCTGGTGCTCTCCGGCTGCACAAGGGAGAAGGACCTTCGCCAGTACCCCTACCAGCCCAACTATGTGCTCTCCGGCGTGGGCGATATTCCAAAGTGTTTTGCCGCATTGGGGTAAAGGCATTTGGATATAAAAATGAGTCTGTCCGGGTCGTTTACCGCAAGCTGTATCGCATAGGTGCACAGCTTGAAGCCCTTATAGGTCAGCCCGATACCCAGGCTCATAAGCATGGAACGAATGGCGCATATATCTGTTTGCGCGCAGCGCAGCGACAGTGTATCAGCTTTCACTAAACAATACCTCCAATAAGCCCTCCATATGATATTTTATGCCCATTTTTTTATCATCGGGTAAGGCGTTGAACCATATGGAGCCTTCCAACACCCATTGAACGATTTCAAGTTTATTTTCCATGTTTTCGTCGTTAAGGAGCGTGTCGATAGGCACGTTCAATGCCTCGGAAATGCGTATGGCCGTGTCCAGCGTGGTGTTGCCCTCTGCCATGATCGACTGAAGAGTGGATCTCGGTATGCCTATTCTCTCTGAGAATTCAGCCAGTGATTCGTTTTGTGACTTGCGGATCAATTCAAGATTTTTCGCCAGGTTATTGGTTTTATCCACAAATACCCCTCCTTCCTTGATAGGATAAAGTAATTATATACTAATGTGTTATCTGACTTTTCGTAAAATGCGCCTGCTTTTCGTTTTTGTTGGATTTTTCAGGCATTTTAACGGCCAAATAGTGGCTGAGACCTGTCGCCTGCCGGTTCTGGGCTCTCCGCTTCCCCTCCGGCATATACGCGAAAAAAGTGAAATTGGGTCTTGCAATCGTCCAGGCTTTGTGCTAATATAATCAAGCGACAAGGCCGGGGGCTTATCCCCGCATGCGCCGCAAAGAGCGCAGGCTCAGTATTCTCAGATATTTCCGGGTGTAGCGCAGTTGGTAGCGCGCTTGAATGGGGTTCAAGAGGCCGCTAGTTCGAATCTAGTCACTCGGACCAATTGAACAGGGCCCGCTTTTCGAACATTTTTATCGAAAAGCGGGCTTTACTATATCCAAAAGTCTTGATAATCAGAGGACTTTTTGCAATTTCTGTTTTTAGCGACAAAGAGAATAATGGGCAAAGTCTGATTCAAAAAACGAACGTAAAGCACCTATTTGAACACAGTTTTCTCATATAACTTCTGGTTGCCTTATCGTTTATTCATGAAATGGATGACTTCTTTTATGCACGCGATTATGATAGTCAATTTTTTGATGGCGGTAAAATAAGCTGCTGTACGATTCTGGGAGTTTCCTATTATCTTTCAAAGGAATGCTTTGAATCTTTGATTTCCGTAATCAGCAACATTGTTCCCAAAGGCAGTTCAATCCTATTTGATTATCCGGATGAAGACAGTTATACTGAAAAAGCAGGAGAACGGTCAAAAAAGCAGTCCATGATGGCGGGTGCAGCAAACGAAAAAATGTTGGCGAGCTATTCCTATTCCGAAATGGAACGGCTGCTCTCCGATCATGATTTTCTCATATATGAACACTTAACACCAAAGGAAGTGACCGAGCAATACTTTGGTACCTACAACAAGGCAAACCTTGTTCATCCAATAACTGCGTTCGTTAATGTAAATTATTGCCTTGCAGTGAAAAGATAAGCACAATCATTGGCATCTTTAGTGGCCATCTAAATCCCCCATGTAAATATACCTTATTAATTGGTATTTATAATATCAGACAAGCATTCTAAAATGTATAATAATGTCGTGAAACCGCAATTTTAAGTAGCAGAAAGCCTGTACCGCCGCGTTTCAGCCCGCAAACGCGGGGCGCAAAAACTCCCTCCGGACAAATGCCGGAGGGAGTTGGATTTTGCCTGTCACCGCAGTCCCCGGTGGGGCTGCTCACAGGCCGAGAATATTCAGTGTCAGTTCATCGCGGCTGCCGGAGTAAAATCTGTCCAGCACCCGGCCGAACACCGGCTGGTCAGGCGCCGCCGCCTCAAACAGGGTCATGCAGGAGCGCAGCTTCAGATTGTCCGGATATCCCATGATCTCCCCCGCATCGGAGCAGTCCTGCTCCAGCAGCGCCCCGGATATCTCCACAAGCCACGGCCCCAGCAGCGGATGGGCCATGTACTCCACAGCCTCATCCATGTCCTTTATGCCGTAGTACCGGGCAGTATAGCTCATGCCCAGCCCCTTTATCTGAGGAAAAATGTACCACATCCAGTGGCTGTGTTTGCGCCCCGCCTTTATCTCCTTCAGGGCCTGAGCATAGTTCTGCTCCTGAGCCGACACAAAGCGTATCAGCCCCTCCTCGGTATAATACACCCTCTCCCCTCCTCACTCGGTGAAGTGAATATGGTTATTTATATGGTCCTGACAAAAGCAGTGATACCCGGCGCAGCGGGAACAGTAACGAAACTCCAGCTCCGGATGGTCCGTATCCGTCCGGCCGCAGACAGAGCACTTGTGGGTATACAGCCGGCTCTGCTGCTCCCTGTTTATCCGCCGGGATTCCCGCCGGAAGTTCACCGTGCTCTTTGAACCCCTGTGGGGTATGCGCCTGAACAGATCCCCGCCGCAGAATATGATGAAGTTCAGCACCGCCACCACCGGCAGGAGATTCGCCGGGAAGGACCCCGTCACCACACCGAAAATGAACAGCGCCGCGTCCACATAGGCCAGATACTTCATCTTTATCGGTATGATGAAAAACAGCAGCACCTGCATGTCCGGAAACAGCGCCGCAAATGAGAAGAACATGGACAGATATATATACTGGGCGTTCAGCACCACCCGCACGCCGGAGATGAAATACACCAGAAAGCCGTACAATATGGTGAGTATAACGCCGGTGAAGAAATAGACGTTGAACTGGGGAGTGCCCCAATACTGCTCAAGAGTGCTGCCTATCCAATAGTAAAAGTAAAAG
>CAYFSB010000103.1:0-6118 GCA_964345655.1 uncultured Oscillospiraceae bacterium | reverse complement strand
CCTTTGGGGTAAATGTGGTACTCTCCGGAGAGCCGGTCCGGGCAGAACTCAGCACAACCGGATATTCGCTGATACAGGGCGGAGAGGACTACTATGACCTGCACTACCCTATTGAGGATATGTACTGGCTGTCCCATATAATATATGCCGAGGCCAGAGAGCAGCCGCTGGCAGGGCAGATAGGCGTTGGCAACGTGGTTTTCAACCGTATAGCCAGCGATGATTTTCCCGACACGGTCTTTGATGTGATCTTTGACAGAACTCACGTGGTACAGTTTGACCCCACCGCCACAGGCGGTGTGCTGGAGGACCCGGACGAACTGTCGACAATTGCCGCCTGCCTCTGTTTTGAGGGTTACAGTACTGTGGGCAACAGCCTGTATTTTGTAAACCCCGTCACCGGGGACAGCTCATGGTTTGAGGCAAAGCTCACCTATGTGACCACTATAGGCGGACACGATTTTTACGCCTGATTATTTTATTAGACAGGAGTCTGCACCATGCTTGAAGATATTTTGTCCGCCGGTTTTGCGGAGCTTAAACTTCCGCTGGACAGCGCGGCCCTATCCCGCTACCGGATATATTTTGAGTATCTGGAGGAGATAAACAAGCTCATGAACCTGACGGCGATCTCCGGGGAGGAGGACGTGGCAAGGCTTCATTTTCTTGACAGCGCGGCGCTTTTGACTCTGGCGGATTTCCCCGGCAAAAAGGTCATAGATGTGGGCAGCGGCGCAGGCTTTCCGGGCCTTGTCCTGAAAATAGCCTGTCCGGAGCTCCAGCTCACACTGCTGGACAGTCTTGACAAGCGGGTCAAATTTCTCAGAGATCTGTGCCGTAAGCTGGGCTTTGAGGATGTAAAATGCGTCCATATGCGGGCCGAGGAGGCCCCGGCGGAGTACCGACAGAGCTATGATATCGCCGTGTCGCGGGCGGTGGCAAGGCTGAACATGCTCTCTGAGCTGTGCCTTCCCTTTGTAAAAAAGGGTGGAGTGTTCATAGCCATGAAAGGCCCCGGCTGCGGCGAGGAACTGCAGCAGGCGGCGAAAGGCATAAGGCTTCTGGGCGGCAGCGCGGGCGCGCCGGTGGAATATGCGGTTCCGGGCACGGAGCTTACCCATAACGCGGTGCTCATCCGCAAAACGGCAGCCACCCCCACCGGCTACCCCCGCCGCTGGGCCCAGATAAAAAAACAGCCCCTGTAAAAAGGCCGAGGCATAAAAATGTCATCCCGAGAGCCAGCGAAGGCGCTTTCCCCCGGAAGATCTCCGCCGTGGAAAACGCCTTTCAGCCTTGGAATGACATGTTTTTTTGTTGTGTTTTTTCAGATATGTCTGTTTTCTTCCCGCGAATATGGTGCAGCATTCATTGCTCCGTTAAAAGCGCGTACAGCTCATCCACGGTCTCAGCCAGCTTTGAGGCCCCAGCTGCTTCAAGCTGCTCCCTGCTGCGAAAGCCCCAGCACACAGCCACGCAGTCCATGCCGGCGTTTGCGGCTGTCTCCACGTCCACCTCCGAATCTCCCACGTATACGCAGCGCTCCGGCGGGGTATCCAATACTTTTGCCGCAGCCAGCACCGTATCCGGGCAGGGCTTGCGGCGCACACTGGCTCTCTCGCCCACGGTGCAGTCCAGCAGGCCGGGAAAGAAGGCCTTGCCAAGCTCATTCACGGCACTGTCCTGCTTGTTTGATACCACTGCCAGCCTCACGCCCTGCGCCCGCAGCCGCTCCATCAGGGCTGTAATGCCATCATACGGCTTTGTCTTCACGCGGCAGTGAGCGTCATAATAGGGCATATACCAGTGCAGCACCTGCTCTGTCAGCTCCGGCGAGCTGCCCTCCGGCACAGAGCGCTGAACCAGCCGCCCGGCCCCATTGCCAAGGCTGGCTCTGGCCGCCTCATAGCTTATCTGCGGCAGTGAAAAATGCCTGAGCGTGGCGTTGACGGCATCGGCAATATCCTCAAGAGTGTCAAGCACGGTCCCGTCCATGTCCAAAAGCACAGCGTCGTATTTCATATCTTTACCTCCGAATTTTGTCCTAAACAGTATATACCAGCCGGTCAAGTGCTGTAAATACTTGCCTTTTTCCGCGTAATGTGGTATAAATGGTGAATAAACCTCAAAAAAGCGATGAATATTACATCAAAGTGGTGAATATGCGCCGTATTCTGGTCATAAACCGCGGCGTTTTCCCGGAGGCTTCCGGGGACTGAATGGAGAAACAATATGAACAGATACAGACTGTCCGCCCTGCTAATTGCTGTGGCGGCGGCCTGCGCACTGCTCTGCGGCTGCGGCGACAACGGCTCTCAAAAGCCGGTGCGGGACGCGGTCTCCGTCTGGTACATCGAGGGCGACCCTCTGTCCGACACTCTGCAGGAGCAGGCGCAGGAGTATAATGACAATGTGGAGGACGAGCTGCTGACAGTTGCCTTTCGTGCCTTTGAAAATGAGGAGCAGCTGTCCGCCGCCTTTGAGGATGCCCGCTGCGACCTGCTGCTCTGCTCTCACTCCAAGGCGCTGGACCTGTATGACAGGGGCCTGCTGCGGGATGTGGGCGCGGCGCTTTCTCAGGGCGCGCCGGACTATCCTTCTTACCTGTCGGAGCGTTTCTCCGGTGTGGGCAGGGGTTTCTTTCCGCTGGGTTCCAGCGTGCAGCTGCTGTATTTTGCCGAGGACAAGACCGGCCTTTCCAGCCTGAGCGACCCTGAAGAGCTCTTTACCGCGGCCTGCCAATACGGCAGAGAGCAGGGGCTGCCCTTTTTCACCGCTGACTCCTATGCGGATCTGTTTTATGAGCTTCTGCTGTCCCTGGACAGCGAGTTTCATGCTAACCGCAGCACTGATTTGCGGGATGTAAACTACACCTACGTATACAATCTCATGGCCGACGCCGCCTATGAGGGCGGTCTGGTCTCCCTGAGCTATGATGGGGCGGAGCTGGTGCAGAGCGGGTATTTGCCCTGCGCGGCCGTGGCCTCCCAGAGTCTCGCGGGGGCGAAGCTGGATGGTTATGATATAGCTCCCCTGCCCCGGTTCCGCGACAGTCGTGTCTGCCTTGCAGATACCGAGGGGCTGGCAGTGACCGCCAGAGAGGGCCGCAGCATTAAGTCGATCGCCGCTTTTCTCTCCTGGGTCTTTGAAGACGGGCGTCTGGGCGCTCTCGCTCTTGACAGCGCTCTTGTGCCTGCCGCCGCCCCGGCGGATATTGCTGTTGACGATGCTCTCGAAAAAACCCTGATGGACATTTATCTCAACTATGAGCTGCATCTGCCGGACTACGGCTGCGATTATCTGCAAAACCGGGCCGGGTTTGAGACTAACTTTCGCGCTGCGGTGGAATTTTTCGGCTGAATATCGTAAATATTGAATTTTACACCTGCATGTGCTATCATGTGGGTGTAAAATTTTTTAGTCTATATAACTGTTAAAACAAGAAAGGAACTTACAAATGACATTTGCCAGAGAAACACAAAATGGCGGGCGCAAACTTGGTTGGGCAGTTATCGTCATAGCGGTGCTTGTCCTTATCGCGGTGGTCGCATTCTCCTGTGTGACCGCTATTCCAACCGGACACACCGGCGTGGTCACCACCTTCGGCTCTGTAGAGAACTACACCTATGACTCAGGCGTCCACTTCAAGCTCCCCTGGCAGAAGGTGGTCATGATGGACAACCGCATCCAGAAGCAGACGGTTAATCTCTCCTGTTTCTCATCCGACATTCAGGAAGTCACAATGACCTACACTGTCAACTACCAGATAAACAAGGCCAACGCCCAGAATATCTATAAGAACATCGGCGTGAATTACTACGACACCGTCATCATCCCCTGCATCACTGAGTCTACCAAGGTCATCACCGCCAAATACTCCGCGGAGGATCTGGTGAGCCAGCGCTCCGGTCTGGCCACAGGCATTGAGGAGGAGCTGTCAGCAAAGCTGGAGGTGTTCAATGTGGAGCTGGTGAGCACATCCATAGAGGACATGGACTTTACTGACGCCTTCACTGCCGCCGTCGAGGAAAAGCAAGTTGCTCAGCAGAATAAGCTCCGGGCTCAGACCGAGGCCGAGACCGCCAAAATAGAGGCTGAGGCCGCTGCGGAAGTAAAGCGCATAGAGTCTCAGGCCGCTGCCGACGCGAAGCTCATTGAGGCATCTGCCGAGGCCGAGGCCAACAGGCAGGTAGCCGAGTCCCTGACAGAGAACATACTGTACAACAAATTCATTGATACCTGGAATGGTGAGATGCCTATGGTCACCGGCGGAGACGGCAACCTTATCAGTATTCCCCTGGGCACAGGTGAATAAGAAAAATTATTTTTTATTATAGAGGTGCGTTATGGAAGGTTTCAGAGTATTGGAAATAAAAAAGAGCGTTTTTGAAAACAACGACCGGGAGGCCGCCCTGCTTCGGGAGCAGCTTAAAAAGGACCGCACTTTTCTTCTCAATCTCATGAGTTCCCCCGGCTCCGGCAAGACCACCACTCTTAAGGCCACTATTGCCGCGCTGAAGGACGAGTTTCGCATAGGCGTCATGGAGGCCGATATCGACTCCGACGTGGACGCGGCCACAATTGAGAAGACCGGCGCCAAAGTCATCCAGCTCCACACCGGCGGCATGTGCCATCTGGACGCGGGCATGACAAAGCAGGGCCTCGACGGGCTGGGTGTAGACGATGTGGATCTGGCCATTTTGGAGAACGTGGGAAATCTGGTATGCCCAGCAGAGTTTGACACCGGCAGCGTTAAAAATGCCATGATCCTCTCCGTGCCAGAGGGGGACGACAAGCCTCTCAAGTATCCGCTGATGTTCTCCATCTGCGACGTGCTGCTTATAAACAAGATAGACGTGCTGCCCTATTTTGACTTTGATCTGGAGGCATGCAAAAAGTACGCTCTGCGGCTGAACCCCAAAATAAAGATAATCCCCATCTCCGCCCGCACAGGCGATGGTATCGGGGAATGGACCGACTGGCTCAGAACCGAGACCAAAAGCTGGATAGGTTGAACCGCTGGATTCAGAACCCGTTAGAAAGTTCTGAATCCAGCCTGATTGGACGTGAAGGGGGAACTTCCGTCCCCTCTTCACGATCTCCCCATGCAATGGGTCACACTCACGCATAGGTTTGTCTACAGACATAAAAATGTAGGAGGCCGGAAAGCCTCCTGCGTTTTTATATTTGTACTGTTTTATACTATGCCCTGAGCCATCATGGCCTCGGCCACCTTCAAAAAGCCGGCCACGTTTGCGCCTACCATCAGATCACCCGGTCTGCCGCACTGGACAGAGGCTTCATAGCAGGCCTTGAAGATATTCTTCATGATGCCGTGGAGCTTTTCATCCACCTCGTCAAAGCTCCAGGACATGCGTATGGAGTTCTGGCTCATCTCCAGACCAGAGGTGGCCACACCGCCCGCGTTGCTGGCTTTGCCGGGGCTGTAGAGCAGGCCGTTGGACTGAACGGCGGCTATGGCCTCCGGAGTCAGCGGCATATTGGCGCCCTCAAACACGGCGATAGCGCCGTTTGCGATAACAGCCTTTGCGCCTTCCACATCCATCTCGTTCTGAGATGCGCAGGGCATTGCGATATCGCATTTGACGGTCCAGATGTTACGGCAGTTTTCATGGTACTCCGCTGTGGGCACCTCATCGGCATATACGCTGATACGGGCACGGCGTTTCTGCTTGATGTCGCACAGCTTTTTCAGATCCACACCGCTGCGGTCCACTATGTAGCCCTGGGAATCGCTCATGGCTATGACCTTGCCGCCCAGCTGTGTGCATTTCTCGGCCGCATACTGAGCCACGTTGCCGGAGCCGGAGACGATGACTTCCTTGCCCTTGAAGCTGTCGCCCTTAAGATGCTCCAGCGCCTCGGAGGCATAGTAGCACAGGCCGTAGCCCGTGGCCTGAGTCCTGGCCAGAGAGCCGCCGAAATTGAGTCCCTTGCCGGTGATAACGCCGCCGTCAAATCTGTCCACAATACGCTTGTACTGGCCGAACAGATAGGCCACCTCGCGGCCGCCCACACCGATATCTCCTGCTGGGGTATCTGTAAACTGCCCGATATGGCGATACAGCTCTGTCATGAAGCTCTGGCAGAAGCGCATGAC
>CAYFSB010000102.1:3371-6164 GCA_964345655.1 uncultured Oscillospiraceae bacterium | reverse complement strand
GAATCATCCAAACCCTAGCTATACCCCCCCTGCGGTATATTACGCAGGTACAGGCATAGGCGTTACGGAAGGATGTTCTTTAAAAATTGTCCTGTATAGCTCTCCTCACAGCGGGCGCAATCCTCCGGCGTCCCCTCAAAGACAAGGTTTCCGCCTTCGTCTCCCCCCTCAGGGCCAAGATCGATAATGTGATCTGCCACCTTTACAACATCCAGGTTGTGCTCAATGACTATGACCGTATTCCCCGCTTCCACCAGCCTGTCAAGAATATCTATGAGCTTGTGGACATCCGCGATGTGCAGCCCGGTGGTGGGTTCGTCCAGTACGTACACCGTGCTGCCGGTACTGCGCTTTGACAGCTCCGTGGCCAGCTTCACTCTCTGGGCCTCGCCGCCCGACAGTGTCGTGCTTGACTGGCCAAGCTTCACATAGCCCAGGCCAACATCGTACAGGGTCTGAATCTTGTTAAGAATCTTCGGCTGATTTGAGAAAAACGAGCAGGCCTCCTCCACCGTCATGTCCAGCACATCAGCTATATTTTTGCCCTTATACCGGACTTCAAGTGTCTCCCGGTTATAGCGCTTGCCGCCGCACACATCACATGGCACATATACATCCGGCAAAAAGTGCATTTCTATCTTAAGCAGACCGTCACCTTCACAGGCGGCGCATCTGCCTTCTTTAACGTTAAATGAAAATCTGCCCGCTTTGTAGCCGCGCATTTTTGCGTCTTTTGTTGAGGCGAACAGGTCGCGTATATCGTTAAACACGCCTGTATAGGTGGCTGGATTTGAGCGGGGTGTGCGCCCAATTGGGCTTTGATCCAGCGCAATCACTTTGTCCACATTTTCAAGGCCCTCAATGCCCGCGCATTTACCCGGACGCACCTTGACTCTGTTCTTCTCCGCAGCCAGAGTCTTATACAGCACCTCGTTGATAAGTGATGATTTGCCGCTGCCGGAGACGCCTGTTACGCAGATAAGCTCCCCCAGCGGTATCTCCACATCAATGTTTTTAAGATTGTTTTCCGCGGCGCCGCGGATAATAATGCTCTTTCCGCTGCCCTGACGCCGGACTTCCGGCACCGGTATAAACTTTTTGCCGCTGAGATACTGTCCGGTTATTGACTCTTTACAGGCGCAGATATCCTCGATCGTTCCGGCGCACACTACACGCCCGCCGTTCACCCCGGCGCCTGGGCCGATGTCAACAATATAGTCGGCAGCGCTCATAGTATCCTCGTCATGTTCGACTACGATAAGGGTATTGCCCAAGTCCCTGAGCTGCTTCAGCGTGCGCAGAAGCTTATCGTTATCCCTCTGGTGCAGGCCGATACTTGGCTCATCCAAAATATACAGCACACCCATAAGGCTTGAGCCTATCTGTGTGGCAAGCCTTATGCGCTGGCTCTCTCCGCCAGACAGTGTAGCTGCTGTGCGGGATAAAGTCAGATAGCCCAGTCCCACGCTCTGCAAAAAGCCAAGACGGGATTTTATCTCTTTTAAAATTCTCTCGGCAATAAGCAGATCTTTATCACTTAAAATGAGCGTGTCCAGGAATCTAAGGGCATTCACCACTGACAGCTCCGTAAACTCCGCTATATTTATTCCGCCCACAGTGACGGCAAGCGCCGACTTCTTAAGCCGTCTGCCGCCGCAGTCCGGGCAGGGTGTCTCGGACATACAGTCTTCAATATCCGTCCGCATGGCCGGACTTTGAGTCTCACGATAACGGCGTTCAAGGTTATTCACTATGCCCTCAAACTCCCGCTTTATCACTCCAAATCCCTCGCTTTTTTCATAGTGGAGCTGCAGCGGTTCTCCTTTTGTACCGTACAGTATTGCGTTTACAGCTTCTTTGGGCATATCCTTTATAGGGTCTGTGAGCTTAAAATGAAATCGCCTTGCCAACGCGTCAAAATACATCTTTGATATAGTGTCACCCCGGACATTTCCCCAACCGGAGGCCGTTATTCCGCCGTCCATTATGCTGAGATTGGGGTTCGGCATTATCAGCTCAGGGTCCACCAGCATCTGCATCCCCAGTCCCGTGCAGGTGGGGCAGGCCCCATGGGGATTATTGAAGGAGAACAGGCGCGGGGTCAGCTCCTCAACGGAAATCCCGCAGTCTTCACAGGCGTAGTTCTGGGAGAAGGCGATCTGTCTGTCCTCAGACACCAAATCAACATACAGCAGTCCTCCGGAAAGCGCCATGGCCGTCTCCGCCGAGTCTGTTAGACGCCTGATTATGTCAGGCTTTATGACAAGCCTGTCCACGACAATTTCTATATTGTGTTTTTTGTTTTTCTCAAGCTTAATTTCTTCCGACAGGTCATAGGCGATGCCATCCACCCTTGCCCGCACATAGCCGGACTTCTTTGCGTCCTCAAAAACCTTCACGTGCTCGCCCTTGCGTGAGCGTATCACCGGCGCCAATATCTGGATGCGGCTGCCATGGGGCAGCTCCATTATCCTGTCAACTATCTGGTCAATGCTCTGCTGGCGTATCTCTTTGCCGCACTTCGGGCAATGGGGAATGCCAATGCGGGCCCATAAAAGCCGCAGATAGTCGTATATCTCGGTGACAGTACCCACTGTGGAGCGCGGATTTTTGGAGGTTGTCTTCTGATCAATGGATATGGCCGGGGAAAGCCCGTCGATATAGTCCACGTCAGGCTTGTCCATCTGGCCTAAAAACATTCTGGCGTATGAGCTGAGGCTCTCCACATACTTGCGCTGGCCCTCTGCATATATAGTGTCGAAGGCTAAAGAGGATTTTCCTGAGCCGGAAAGT
>CAYFSB010000102.1:2585-3361 GCA_964345655.1 uncultured Oscillospiraceae bacterium | reverse complement strand
CTGCCTGAAAGGCCGGTTATGACCACAAGTTCGTCTCTGGGTATCTCAAGGTCAATGTTTTTTAAATTGTTCTCACGTGCGCCTTTGATATAAATGCTATTCTGCATCCTTTATTCCTCTGCTGCAATATCCGCGGTCTTTCCGCGTGTAATTTTGATAAGCTCCGCCGGGGCAAGCTCCACCTGATAACCAATTTTCCCGGCGCTGACCATAACGGTCTCATGTTCTATTATGCTGCTGTGGTATACCGTCTCATACTGTTTTTTCATTCCAATCGGTGAACATCCGCCCCGCACATATCCTGTGAGCGCGTTGATCTCGCTCACATGTATCATTGCGATCGACTTCTCACCCACAGCCTTTGCGGCCTTTTTAAGCTCCAGTTCCATTGCAACGGGGATAACAAAAACATATAATTTCCGGCTTGCCCCCTGAGTCACCAGCGTCTTAAAGACGCAGGCAGGGTCTTGTCCTGTCATTGCAGCAACGGTGACACCGTCAACCGCAGAATCACCATGGGGATATTCATGGGCTGTATACGGAATTTTTTTCTGGTCCAATGTTCTCATGACATTTGTTTTCTGCTCGGACATATTTATCCCTCCCAGAGAATTAACAGCATTTTATTATACTACTTTCCCATGATTGTTTCAACATAAACCGCACAAACAGATTAAGACTGCCGGGAGCCGTGCTCCCGGCAGTCTCAGACCGTAGAAAAATCTATGCGTGAGTGTAGCCCCTTGCATGGTGAGATTGTGAAGGGGGGACGGGAG
>CAYFSB010000102.1:0-2575 GCA_964345655.1 uncultured Oscillospiraceae bacterium | reverse complement strand
CCCCCGCCGTATGGGAGCTGGACGGCCCTACCATTATGGGGCCGATAAGATCAAAAATATCCATGTGCCGCCTCCCTTGGAAGATATACATATTATATCCGTATACCTGAATTTTGACAAGGGAATGACTGATATTGGCGTCTCTCCCGGCAGGGAAAATATAATATTTCGCCGCCTGCGCATTTAATAGGAGAAGGCGCCGCGAATGCAGCGCCGCAGACTGTAGACAAACCTATGTGTGAGTGCAGCCCATTGCATGGGGAGATTGTGAAGAGGGGACGGGAGTTCCCTCTTCACGTCCAATCATGCACAATTCAGAACTTTCTAACGGGTTCTGAATTGTGCCTCTCAAGCTGTCGACACTTTGTCGACAGCTTGAAGCGCACCGCATTCAGCGCCGGGGCTTTTGGAGATGCTTCAGCACTGGAGGCGGCGGAGCATCTCCTTGCGCAGCCGGTCTATTATGCGCTTTTCAAGGCGGCTGATATAGCTCTGTGATATGCCCATCATATCGGCCACCTCCTTTTGGGTGTATTCACGGCCGCACGGCAGCCCGAAGCGCATGAGGATTATCTCCTGCTCCCTGGGGCTGAGGGTGGATATGGACTCCATGAGCATCTGCCGGTCGGCGTCGTCCTCAAGCGGCCGGTACACCGCGTCCTCGTCTGTGCCCAGAATGTCTGACAGCAGCAGCTCGTTGCCGTCCCAGTCGGTGTTCAGCGGCTCGTCAAAGCTCACCTCAGTGCGCTGGGTGCTTATTTTGCGCAGATACATCAGTATCTCGTTTTCAATACACCGGGAGGCATAAGTGGCCAGCTTTATATTTTTGCCCGCGTTAAAGGTGTTCACCGCCTTTATGAGGCCTATTGTGCCGATGGATATGAGATCCTCTATATTTATGCCGGTGTTTTCAAAGCGCTTGGATATATATACCACAAGGCGCAGATTGTGCTCTATAAGTAACCGTCTGGCGGCGTCATCCCCGCTTTCCAGCGCGGCGATGGCCCGCCCTTCCTCGTCTTTTCCCAGAGGCGGCGGCAGCGTGTCGCTGCCGCCGATGTAAAAAACCGAGGGCGGCTCTATGGCGTCAGCCGTAAGGCCGGTGCTCAGCGACACCATTACACGCGGCGCCAGATCGCGCCCAAGAGCTGTGGCGCCGTAGAGCAGAATGGACGGGCGGTACTTCTCCGCAAGCTGGGTCAGGGCCTGCTGATATGGCCTGGCGCTGTACTCGCAAAGAGCCTTGTCATCGGCATAGATCACCTTGTCCGCGCCTCTGGATATCAGCTCCGCGCATAGCTTTTCAACGCCGCTGCCCAGCAGCACCGCTGTTATTTCCTCGCCGTTATGGGCCTTAAGCTCCGCGGACTTTGCCAGCAACTCAAACACTGTCGGCTCAATGACCCCGTGCTCCTGTTCGGCGAACACCCAAATGCCGCTATAGTTTTCCTTTGTCACAGATGCCGCCTCCTCAGATTATTTTTTCCTTCACCAGCATTTGAGTGAAGGCGTCGGCCATTGCCTCCGGCTCGCCGGTGAAATACACGGTGTCCAAATTGCGCTTTTCAGGCTCAAACACGCCCTTGGTGCATGAGGGAGAGCCGGGTGTGCCTATGCGGGACGCGTCACAGCCCAGATCCGCGGCGCCCCAGACGGTGCGCGGTTTCTTCTGGGCCTTCATGATGTTCATGGGCGTGGCATAGCGGGGCTTGTTGATATCGCCGCAGACCGTCACCACCGCAGGCATTCTGGCCCGGACCCGCTGGCGCGCGGCGCCCAGTATCCTGTCGCATATGACCCAGCCGTCCTTTGCGTCTATTGAGGCAGCAAGGCTTATCTGGGGGATGCCCAGCTGCGCTGCCACCGCGGGCCCTGTCTGGGCCGTGTCTCCGTCCACCGCGTGGCGACCGAAGAGCAGCAGATCATAGTCGCCTATCTTCCGGGCGGCCATGGCAAGCGTGTAGGAGGTGGCCAGCGTGTCCGCCCCGCCGAAAGCCCGGTCGGAGAGCAGGTATGCCTCGTCACAGCCCATGCCCAGCGCCTTCTTCAGCACATCCAGCGCCTGAGGCGGGCCCATGGACACGGCGGAGACTGTCCCGCCGTATTTCTCGCGCAGCTGCAGGGCGGCCTCCACGGAGTTGGCGTCAAGCGGATTCAGGATGCTCTTCACGCCCTCGCGCCGCAGGTTTCCGGTCTTAGGGTCAAGCTGGACGTCGTCGGTATCGGGAACCTGCTTTACAAAAACCAAAATCTTCATTCTGTCATTCCTTTCATGGGGATAAGTGCCGCGCTGTATTCGGCAGGCTTATTTTACGCCCATCCAGCCGGAGATAACCATGCGCTGTACCTCGTTTGTGCCCTCGTATATCTCGGTCACCTTGGCGTCGCGCATCATGCGCTCCACGGGATAGTCCTTGGTGTAGCCGTAACCGCCGAAAAGCTGTACCGCTCTGTTGGTCACATAGGAGGCTGTCTCCGAGGCGAAAAGCTTGGCCATGGCCGCAAGATGACTGTATCGTCTGCATCGTCCTCGGTGGTCTGCTAGATAACGGTCATCGGCTCGCAGCTCTCGTCC
>CAYFSB010000101.1:5866-6223 GCA_964345655.1 uncultured Oscillospiraceae bacterium | reverse complement strand
AAAGCCGGGGAGATAATGCCTGAGGTAATATCTGTAAACAAGGACAAACGCCCGGTGGGAAGCAGGGCTTTCATAATGCCTGGGACATGCCCTGAATGCGGATCTCCGGTGGTCAGGGATGAAGACGGCGCCGCGCTGCGCTGTACAAGTCCCGAATGCCCCGCCCAGCGGCTGAGAAATATTGCCCATTTTGCCTCAAGAGAGGCCATGGACATTGAAGGACTCGGTATATCCGTATGTGAAAGCCTTATAAACAAAGGTCTTGTAAAGACTGCGGCGGATTTGTACTATCTTGACGCAAAGCCTGTTGCGGAGCTTGACCGGATGGGAGAGCGATCCGCGGCAAAGCTTATATCC
>CAYFSB010000101.1:0-5856 GCA_964345655.1 uncultured Oscillospiraceae bacterium | reverse complement strand
CTGTCCCGGCTGATGTGCGCTTTTGGCATACGTCAGGTGGGGCAGAAAGCGGCAAAGGTTCTGGCTTCGCATTTTTCGGATCTGGACAGCCTTATGGCGGCTGACAGGGATGAGCTTACAAAGATACCGGATATCGGAGGTATAACAGCAGGCTTTATCGTAGAATGGTTTGCCAATACCCAGTCACAGCATCTTATAAAAATGCTTCGCGAGGCCGGAGTAAGCTTTGACAGCCGTGAGGAGAAAAAAGATAACCGATTTGCAGGAATGACTTTTGTACTTACCGGAACATTGCAGAGTTATACCCGTGAGGAAGCCACGGCCATAATAGAAAGCTGCGGGGGAAAGGCATCATCGTCGGTTTCAAAGAAAACGAACTACGTTCTTGCCGGAGAAAGTGCTGGAAGTAAGCTTGAAAAGGCTGAAAGCCTTGGCGTAAAGATAATTACCGAGACCGAATTTGCTGAAATGATTAAATAATATTGCAGCATGCTGAGAGCCCGCATCGTAATGATGTGGGCTCTCAAGCTGTAGACAGCTTGAGAATCGAAATTCAGAACACGGGGAAAATTCTGAATTTCAAAAGATTAAACGTGAAGAGGGGACTCCCATCCCCTCTTCACAATCACCCCACGCACGTTTTTACTCTTCTGGATAGGTTCGTCTTTGGCCTTAGAGCCCGCATCGTAATGATGTGGGCTCTTAACATTTCAGCGGTGTTTATCATATTATAGTCCGAGGTCTTCCTCAATTCAGCACAGGAGGAATTGTGTTGGACAAAAACAGAGCAGATAACGGGTATAGATATGGTTCCCTGCCTGCAAGAGCACCTCTGGCCGCCGCCTATGTGCCCATGCAGGAGTCCGCCATACCCGCATATGAGACAAACGAGGCCATATCAAAAGGCACACTTTTTCCTGGCCTGGACCTGCCTTTTATGAATATGGTCAACAACGGAGTAAAGGCGACGCCGCTGACAGAGCTTATGGCGATAGATTTTGTAACGGACGAACTGGAGCTGTATCTGGATACACATTCCGATGACGCCGAGGCCTTTGCCATGTATCAGAGCTTCCTTGCTCTGCGCCAGGAAGCGCATGAGCGTTATGTGCAGCTCTGCGGCCCTGTGACTCAGGCGGATATTCTGGGCATGAGCAGCTACACATGGCTTAACAATCCCTGGCCCTGGGACTATCAGCCTAAGATGGAGGAATAAGCCATGTTTGTATATGAAAAGAAATTGCAGTATCCCGTCAATATAAAAAACACAAATCCAGCCTTGGCCAAATTCATCATAAGTCAATATGGTGGTCCGGATGGTGAATTAGGCGCGTCTCTAAGATATCTGAGTCAGCGATACACCATGCCGTACCAGGAGCTGAAAGGCTTGCTGACTGATATCGGCACGGAGGAACTGGGGCATCTGGAGATGATAGGCGCAATCGTGCATCAGCTGACCCGCAGCATGGCGCCTGAAGAGATAAGAAAAGCGGGATATGACTCCTGTTTTGTAGACCATACCGCGGGTATTTATCCAACCGCAGCCTCCGGCTTCCCCTGGTCTGCGGCGAGCATGGCCGTAAAAGGCGATGTAATAGCCGATATGAACGAAAACATGGCAGCGGAACAAAAGGCCAGAGTTACCTATGACAACATCCTGCGGCTCAGCGACGACGCGGATGTAAACGATGTAATACGATATCTGCGTGAGCGCGAGATAGTCCATTATCAACGCTTTGGCGAAGGACTGAGGCTCGCAATGGATAAGATGGATCAAAAAAATATATACGCCGTGAATCCGGCATTTGACAGATAATTTCACTTCCCCCACAAATTTGTTTGTGCGGGGGAAGATTTTATTTTACATTGGGGGAAAAGTATAGTATATTAATTCATGGAAATTTATTTAGAGACAGAGGTGCTGTAATGAGCCGCATGGTTGGAACCGTTTCAAGAGGAATCCGCGCTCCTATTATCCGTAAGGGAGACGAGCTTAAAGAGATAGTGGTTGAGTCTATTTTGGAAGCCTCCCGTCAGGATGGATTTGAAATACGCGACAGGGATATTGTGGCGATGACCGAGGCCATAGTCGCAAGAGCCCAGGGCAATTATGCCGGGGTGGACGACATTGCCGCCGATGTGAGCGCGAAGCTCGGCGGCGGGACAATTGGCGTTATTTTTCCCATACTCAGCCGTAACCGCTTTGCCGTATGTCTTCGCGGCATAGCAAAGGGCGCAAAGAAAGTGGTGTTGATGCTGTCGTACCCCTCTGATGAGGTGGGCAATCATCTTGTTGACTGGGATGCAATGGACAGCAAAGCTGTGGACCCCTACAGAGACGTGCTGAGCCTTGAGAAGTACAGAGAACTCTTTGGCTATGAGAAGCACCGCTTTACCGGCGTAGACTATGTTGCATACTATTCAGACCTTATCCGCGGTGTCGGTGCCGATGTCGAAGTCATCTTTGCCAATGACCCCCGTGAAATACTCAAGCACACAAAAAATGTGATATGCTGTGACATCCATACCCGTCAACGCACCAAACGCCTGCTGAAAGCGGCAGGGGGGGAGCGCATTTATGGGCTGGATGAGATAATGACATCTGCTGTCAACGGCAGCGGTTATAATGAAAAATACGGCCTTCTGGGTTCAAATAAAGCGACAGAGGACATGGTTAAGCTTTTCCCGCGTGACTGCCAGGGCCTGGTTGAGGACATTCAGGCAAGTATTCTCCGCCTGACTGGCAGGCACGTTGAAGTAATGATATACGGAGACGGCGCTTTCAAAGACCCCGTGGGTAAAATATGGGAGCTTGCGGACCCGGTTGTGTCTCCGGCATATACGTCCGGTCTTGAGGGTACGCCCAATGAGCTTAAGCTGAAGTATCTGGCGGATAATGATTTTGCCCAGCTCTCCGGTGAGGCCCTGCGCGACGCTATAAAAAATGAGATACAGAAAAAAGACGGCAATCTTGTAGGCCAGATGGTGTCTGAGGGTACGACACCCAGAAGACTTACCGACCTTATTGGTTCGCTGTGTGACCTAACCTCCGGCAGCGGCGATAAGGGGACGCCCATCGTGTACATTCAGGGCTACTTTGACAACTATACTGCCGAATAAAAATTCTGTGCTCCGGTTAACAAATATTTTACAGCTTGTTTAATCTTTTTTCAGCATTTTTTTCCAGGGATGTGCTATTATAATATTAACAGAAGGGCAAAAGCTCGACTGTGTTAAAAAAATAAATTACGGCTATGCACACGATTGATGCCGCGGCAATGCAGCGGATGAGCCTACAAGAGTGTGTGATTGGCAATCGCCGCACAGCTTTATTCCTGAAAATCACTTGGGCGCAGTTCAAAATGGCGAACTGCGCCCAAGACAATTTTTATCGGGGCTTTATCAGAAACAATTCTGGTAAAGCCCCGATAATTATATTCCGGCCTCGGGCAGACAATGCATGTGTGTTGTGCCTAAAACCCTAAATCCCTCTGCGCTGCCGCATAGAGACCGCAGGCCATTATCTGCGGAGCGCAACTTAAGATACAGCGAGATGGATTTTTCCTCCGGGGAGTTATCCGGAAACTGACTTTTATGGCAGGCAAAAATAGCGTCCAGCTGCTTTTGAAGGAAACCTGCTGTCTTGACAAACCGGTTTGGCTTTGCCGTCATATAGTAGGCGAGCGCTTTTACCGGCGCTGCCACAGCACCATATCCCTCCATAATGCCGCCATATGGGGCAAAACAGGCAAGCTGACGTGCCGCCTGGCCAACATTCAGATGATCGGCATGGCATTCGCTGGACACAAAGGGGTCCGGAGCAAAAATAACATCCGGCTGAAAATCACCAACGGTGCGCGCAATTCCTTTGAGCAGGTCAGCCTGCTCATAAAAACCGCCATCACACAGTCCGAGAAAGCGTACATCACATATACCCAGTACCGCTGCAGAAAGGCACGCTTCACTCATCCTGAGCTCAACAAGGCCCTGACGGTCTATGCCTTTTGGCGCGTTTGAGCTTCCGAATCTGCCGTCGATACATATAAGGAAGCACACTTTTTTCCCGGCTGCGGCAAGCTTTGCAGCTGTAGCGCCTGCGCCTATTTCAATATCATCCGGATGAGGGCCGACAAAAAGGAAACGGTCGAACTCTTCAATGCGCGGGACGGGAGCGGCAAATTTCAGTGCGAGAGAGGTGAGACTCATGCCTGTGCCTCCGCTTTTCTGGCCTGTATCTCTTCACAAATACGGTCATACTCTTCCTCGTCCAGCTTATAGTGCTTTTTATACAGAATATACGACAAAAGCATAAGCGCGCAAGGGAGTACGGTCATACACAGCAACAGCCCCAGAGTCTGACCGTGCTCTATTCCGGAGAGCACACCGCTTATGGCACTGAGCTTTTCCGCCTCGCTGATGCTGCCGCTGGCGGCAGAGCTTTCAAAGGAGGAAATCTGGTTTGTGTACTTCGTAACGCCGAATACTATGTAGCTGGCCGAGGTAATGGCCACTATAAGGGCAGAACCCATCTTTGTCAGGAAGGGTCTGAGAGAGGTTATTATCGCCTCATCGCGGGTGCCGCAGCGCAGCTCGTTGTATTCCACGGTGTTGATAATGGAGATCATCATTATAAGATAGAAGCAGTACTGTCCAAAGTTTGAGAGCATATAGCCTATAACTATGATCCAGAACTTAAGCATTGAGGACGCCATAAAAAGGCCTGGAAGCAGCATCATAACATAGCCCACGGAAGATATGACTGCCATGATACCCATAAGTTTTTTTCGGTGTATTTTTCTGGAAATGGCCGGATAAAAAATCATCAGAAAGGCCGTGGCGGACATGCCAACGGTCGTAAATATCGAGTAAAGTCCGCCTTTATATCCAAAATCAAAGTATATGTAGGTCGAGCCTATTCCACCAACAACAAGTCCGTTGCCCACCTGCTGGATAAGGAAAATGAGTGATATCCAGAGCAGCTGGTCGTTTCCGGCTATAGTTCCGAATATCTTTTTAAAACTGAGCGGAGGGGCGTCGTCTCTGGTATAATCTCTGCGCTCACGTACGCCAAAAATGGTAAAGCACAAAAACAGAGGAGCTAAAAGACAAACTATCAGAGCAATACGGCCATAGGCCACGTTTGCACTGCCGCCGATGGCGTACTCACCGGTGGTCAGCATAGGGATAAGAATGGTCGCAAGAGTCCCGCCAATGCCGGCAAAAAGTGTGGCACGGGAGGTGAACTGGTTTCTGGCATTGGCATCGGAGCTCAGTGCCGGTATCATACCCCAGTATGAGATGTCGTGCATTGTATAGGTAATGCTGTACATGAAATAAAAGGCGCCAAAGAACCATATGAAATCCCAGCCCTGAAGCTGAGTGTTAAAGGCCAGATAGACCACAACCGAGGTAAGCAGTATACCTATGACCAGCCATGGTTTGAATTTGCCCCACTTGGTGCGGGTACGTTCGATTATATTTCCCATTATGGGGTCGTTCAAAGCGTCAAAAATACGTGCACCAACCATTATCGCGGTGACGGCGGCAAGCTGCGCGGAGCTGAGGCCTCTTGTGAACAGAATGAAAGTGAGCAAAAAATTGGTGACAAGATTATAGACCATGTCGCGGCCAACAGTGCCAAGGGGGAACATTATCAGGTTCTTCTTCCTTTGTTTGAGGTCTTCCATAGCTACAGCTCCATTCAAAATGATGTTTTTATTTTACCATTAAGCAATAGCATTAGCAAGAAAATGTAAAAAAACATGTGATAATATTATTAATAATAGATTTCCAGAATATGCGTGTGTTCGGCAATTTAAAATGTTAGCAAAAGGCCTCTTGTGAACAAAGCGTGAA
>CAYFSB010000100.1:3094-6286 GCA_964345655.1 uncultured Oscillospiraceae bacterium | reverse complement strand
ACAGGAGTAGTGCTTGGGAAATACGCCGCAATGCTTGTAATGCTCCTTGCCCCTCTGTGCATAATCAGCTTTTACCCTATAGTGCTGTCGGCCTTCGGCAGCGTGTACCTCCCGGCAGCCTTCGGCGCCATTGTTGGCTTTTTCTTTCTGGGGACAGCGCTGATCGCCGTTGGCATGTTCATCTCCTCCATTACCGAAAGTCAGGCCGTGGCGGCAGGGCTGTGCTTTGTGGTTCTGCTGGTAAACTATTTTCTCTCCAGCCTTGCGGACTTTATGCCGTCCTCGGCATTTGCCTCTTTTGTGGCTTTCTCGGTGCTGCTGATAGTGCTGACGCTCATCTTCTACGTCATGACCAAAAGCGCCTTTTTCTCCGGGCTTCTATTCATCGTACTTGAGAGTGCAATGTTCGCCGCCTATATCTTCTCATCCTCAAGCTTTGAGGGGCTGTTTCCCGCTCTCATGGAGCAGCTATCCCTGTTTGCAAGGTTTGAGCAGTTCGTAAACGGAGTATTTGACATCACCGTAATTGTCTTTTTTATCACCGTCTCAGGGGTCTTCGTATTTCTGAGCGTACAATCCCTTGAAAAAAGGAGGTGGAGCTGATGAAAAAGCCCGGAACCGGCCTTTCCTCCTCCGTAAAAAGCCGCAGCTTTCGTGTAGGCGGCTACAGCGTGGCGGCCACGGTGATAGTGCTGGCCATCGCGGTGGCGCTGAACATCTTTGTAAACGTGCTTCCCTCCAAGTACACAAAAATATCCCAACTCATCTCTCTTATGTCAGAGCTGGACGCGGCCATTGAGAGCTGCGGCAGCGACACTGTCTCCTCCACTATAACCGCGCCTTCCTCAGGCCGCGTGAAGGCCATTTATGCCCAGGCCGGGGAGAGCGTTCTGGACACCATGTACTCCGATTCCACGCTGATGCTCCTCTCCCTGGATGGGCTCATGGCGCTGGACATTGAAGTCTCAGACGGCATGTCCACCGGAGACGGCGTCACAGTCACCCTGTCTGACGGAACTCAGACTCCCGGACGGGTTTCAAACATCTCCGATGGCACCGCCACTGTAACAGTCAGCGACAACGGTCCGCAATACGGGGAAAATGTGACAGTCACCGACGAGAGCGGTACAATTCTCGGCAGCGCGGAGCTGTACATACATAACGAGTTAAGGCTCACCGGCTATGCCGGCACCGTCTCATATGTGTCCGTCTCCCTGAACTCCGCTGTCAGCTCCGGGCAGAGCCTCATATCACTGACGGACACATCCTATACCGGCCAGCGCGACAGCCTTATAAAGCAGCGGCACGATCTGGAGGAACAGCTTTCCTCTCTCTTCATGGCCTACCAGGACGGTAAGCTCTATGCGCAATGCGCCGGCAGAATATCGGGCATAGACAAGAGCAGCCTGAGCACGCTGGCGGCAAAAGCCTCCGCTCTTCAGGCGGTGCTTTTGAGCAACAGCCCCACCGGCGAGGACGACAGCGCCTTTGTAAACTATGCCGCCAGCGTCACCGCGCTGGACGGGGGCACCGCCACCGTAAACTGCTCTTCCCAGCCTGTAGGCGAGCTGGATTACACGGCTTTGAGCAGCTTTGACACCTCTGCTCTTACTGAGCAGAGCACTGTGACGCTTTATGCTTCCACGGCGGTGTACAGCTATAGCGACAGCTGGCAGTCCGGAAGCGTTCAGGATATTCAGGTTGGAGACCTGCTTATCTTCACCTGTGATTCCGCAGGCAGCCTTGTATGGATAGTCAGATACAGCGCCTCCGGGAGCAGTCCTTCCGGCCCGGACAGTCCCGGCGGCAGCGAAAGCGGCGGTATGGACAGCTCAGGCGGCAGCTCAATGTCAGGCGGCTCCATGTCCGGCGGCTCCATGTCCGGCAGCAGTGACACCCAGGAAGAGGAGACCAGCTATGTTATGGAAGAGACCGTGTTTTGCTCTCTCACGCCCTATGACACGGTAACTATAACAATAAGCGTAGATGAGCTGGACATCAGCGCTCTGTATCTGGGCCAGTCCGCCCAGGTGACTCTGGACGCGCTGGCCGGGCAGAGCTTTCAGGGCAGTATAAGCGCAATAGATATAAACGGTTCAAACGAGGACGGCGGAAACACGAAATATTCCGTGAGTATTGTTCTGGACAGGACCGAACAGATGCTTTCTGGCATGAACGCCTCAATATATATCCAGCTGAGCCAGCACGATGATATCCTTCTGATACCTGAGGCGGCCCTTCAGGAAAACGGGAACGAGGTGAGCGTCTACACAGGCTACGATGAAAAGACCGACTCGCTCAAAGACCCGGTGTTGGTCTCCACCGGTGTTTCAGACGGCACGAATGTGGAGATCCTCTCAGGCCTTGAGGCCGGAGCGAGCTTCTATTACAGATATGCCGACACAATAATCTACACGTTTAGTTAACATAACTTTCTTACAACGCCCAGACACAGGGGCTGCCGCATCGGTTTTGCGGCAGCCCCTGTGTAAATTGGTAGAAAAGTTCATAAATAAATGTTAGCATCGTTAGGATGCTATTAATTTTTGAACTTACTATTGAGGAAAGCTGTGATACGGATGAGTGAAAGCAACGAATTTTTGGGGACGGAGCCGGTTGGAAAGCTGCTGTTCAGGCTGGCGGTGCCAACAATAGCCGCGCAGATTGTGAACGTGCTTTATAACATTGTGGACAGGATCTATATCGGGCACATTCCGGATGTAGGCAAGCTTGCCCTCACCGGTGTTGGCGTCTGCTTCCCAATTATCATTATAGTCTCCGCTTTTTCTGCTCTGGCCAGCTCCGGCGGTGCGCCCAGAGCTTCAATTTTTATGGGTCAGGGTGACAGGAATGCCGCAGAAAAAACCATGGGAGCCTGCTTTTCGCTGCAGGTGATAATATCTCTGGTGCTCACGGCGCTGCTTCTGTTTTTTGGCAGAGATTTTCTTCTGGCCTTCGGCGCAAGTGAAAACACCATCGGCTACGCAGACGCATATATAAAGGTCTACGCTCTGGGCACCGTTTTCGTCCAGCTGACGCTGGGCATGAACGCTTTCATAACGGCTCAGGGCTTTGCAAAGACGGGCATGCTCACGGTACTCATAGGGGCGGTAATCAACATTGTGCTGGACCCGCTGTTTATCTTTGTATTCGACATGGGCGTCAGCGGCGCGGCGCTGGCCACTGTAATTT
>CAYFSB010000100.1:0-3084 GCA_964345655.1 uncultured Oscillospiraceae bacterium | reverse complement strand
CAGGGTGTATCCTGCGTATGGGTGCTGCATTTTCTCAGCAGCGGCAAAAGCGTACTGCGTCTGAGACGGGAAAACCTCTCGCTTAATTCACAAACAGTAATGCCCTGTGTGGCGCTGGGAATCGCGCCGTTCATAATGCAGTCCAGCGAGAGTATAATCTCCATGTGCTTTAACTCCTCCCTGCTTCGCTACGGCGGAGATATTGCCGTGGGCGCCATGACGATCCTCTCCAGCGTGATGCAGTTTGCAATGCTTCCGGCGCAGGGTCTGGCCCAAGGCGCTCAGCCTATCTCAAGTTACAACTTTGGCGCGGGAAACAGGGCGCGTGTAAAGCAGTCCTTCTTCCTGCTTTTGGGCTCCAGCCTCGCATACACGGCGCTGCTCTGGGGGCTGGTCATGGCCTTCCCTCAGTTTTTTGCAGGGATCTTTACCCCGGATGCCGAGCTTATCCCCTTTGCGGCCAAAGCGCTGCGTGTATATTACGCCGGGATGTGCCTCTTCGGAATTCAGATGGCCTGTCAGATGACCTTTATCTCCGTGGGCAACGCCAAAAGCTCTATCATTGTGGCCGTTGTGCGCAAATTTGTTTTGCTGCTGCCGCTTATCTACATAATGCCGCAGCTGGTCTCTGACAAGACCATGGGCGTATTTATGGCGGAGCCTGCGGCTGATATAATCGCTGTAATATTTACCGCCATTCTCTTCACTTTTCAGTTTAGAAAAGCTCTCAGAGAAATGGACGACAAGAAAAAAGCATAACAATAAACGTGTCATTCCAAGTCCTTTGAAAGCGGCTCAGAATGACACGTTTTTTTATTCAGGTTTTTGTTTTCAGCTCTCTCTCAGCGCCCCCGCTGTGAGGTCCTGATAATCTGCATCACTGAGCTCATATCCATAGAACAGCTCATAATATTCCGTGACCTTTTCCTGCAGGTCATAGTCCGCATAGTCCGGATACAGCAGCTCTCCCAGCCAAAGCATACCCAGATACCGCTGCACTGAGGGAGGTGAGGCCAGCCAGCCGTAGGGGCCGTAAGGCGTCTTGAAATACTCGCCGTTTTTTATGGCGTCAAGCTGCTGCCAGGCGGTGTCATCGGCAACACTGTCGTATACGCTGTCAGGTGCAAAGAGTATAACGGAGGGATTCCATAAAATCAGCTGCTCAATATCCACTTCATTTCCCATACCGGATGACACCACATCCGAAATATCCGCCAGATTCTCGCTCATCATGTTCACAGTGTCCGCATGATATGAGCCCTTTGCGATAACGTTCAGACCCTTATCCCCCAGGCAATAGAGCACACTGCACCGGGCATTGTCCGCATCCACCTTTTCCATCATGGCGCTTAAATCCGCGTATGTCGCCTCACACCAGGAGGCCAGCTCCTCGGCTTTGTCGGTCTTCCCCGTGAGCTCACCCAGACGGCGGTATGCGTCGGGTGCCGTCAGCACTGTAGCGTCTATATGGACGAAAGGAATTCCGGTCTGCTGGCTGAGACTGTCCAGATCCTCCGCCATGCCGTCCTTGGAGTCGCCCACGTCGATCACCACATCAGGCGCGGCGGCCAGCAGCGCCTCAAGATCCATAGTCCCCTTTCCGCCGTAGAGCTGTCCCAGCTCCGGCAGAGACCTGTACTGCTCAGGTATGTACTTCTCCACAGACTCGGCAAATACGGTGGAAAAGCCCACAAAAAGCTCCGGGCACAGCGGGAACACATAGACCTGCGCCAGAGGGCCTGATACGGCTATCTTCGTTATTTCCCCCGGCAGAGTCACCGTGCGGCCGCAGTCGTCGGTAAACTCTCTGTCAGCCGGTACTTCCTCTGCCGCAGCTTCAGTCTCGGCGGGTGCCTCAGTAGCCGCAGGCGAAGAAGTATTCCCGCAGGCGGAGAACACCCCCACAGCCATTATGAAAGCAAGCAGCAGACATAAAACACGCTTTTTCATTTTTCTCCTCCTATTTTTTTGAATTATTTCCCGATACAATTTGTACTTTATTACAACTTGTTTTTCATTATAACCCGCATAATAGATTATTTCAATACATAATTACAAAAAAATACCCGCGGCGCCACACAGCGCCGCGGGTCAAAAACACTTTTCTCTTACAGTCTGTCGGCAGTCTTTTCTCTCGCCGCGGCAGCCACCAGCGCAGAGAGAGCGAAAAGCGCAATGACGTTCGGTATGACCATGAGCTGGTTAAACATGTCGGCCAACTCCCATACCAGATCGTTTGACAGGCAGGAGCCTGCAAAGATAAACACCAGTGCCAGCACGGAATACACAGGCACAGCCTTTTTGCCGAACAGGTACTCCACGTTTACCTTGCCGAAGAAGTTCCAGCTTAGGATAGTAGAGAAGGCAAAGAAAAGCAGGCATACTGCCACAAACGCAGGGCCTATTTTATTGCCCATGCACATGGAAAAGGCTATCTGCACCATATTTGCCTTGCTCACGCCTTCTGCCGCGCCTCCCGCCAGCACACCGTTACCCGCATAGAGGGTGGAGATGACCACAAGCGCTGTCATGGTGAGCACCACAAAGGTGTCTATAAAGAGGCCTACCATGGCCACTACGCCCTGGTCATGGGGCTTTTTCACGTTTGCCATTGCGTGGGCGTGGGGAGTAGAGCCCATACCGGCTTCATTGGAGAAGAGTCCGCGCTTGACGCCCTGGCTGATCGCGGTTTTAAGCGCATAACCCAGTCCGCCGCCGATAATGGCGTTTGGCACAAAGGCGTATTTAAATATCATTCCCAGCGCCTCAGGCAGGAATTTTATCCGCATGCAGAGAATTACCAGACCGCCCAGCAGGTAGAGCACCGCCATTATCGGAACCAGCTTCTCCGTGACAGAGGCGATACGCTGTATGCCGCCGATAAATATCAGCGCAGCAACGGCGGTTACAATAAGTCCAACGACCCAGGTGGGAATACCGAAGGCTGCGGCGCAGGTCTCGCCGATGGAATTAGACTGGACCATGCTGCCCATGAAGCCCAAAGCCAGGAACGTGGCAATGGCGAAGAACACCGCCAGGACCTTGCCGAATTTATTTGGAAATGCCTTATGTATATAATACACC
>CAYFSB010000099.1:3530-6311 GCA_964345655.1 uncultured Oscillospiraceae bacterium | reverse complement strand
ATCTCATCAATAAACACAATACATGGGGCCTTTTCCTTGGCCTGCCTGAACAGATCCCTGACCTTGGAGGCGCCCATACCCACAAACATCTCCACAAACTCCGAACCGGACATGGAGAAGAACGGCACATTAGATTCACCCGCCACAGCCTTTGCCAGCATGGTTTTTCCTGTGCCCGGAGGGCCCACCAGCAGTATGCCCTTGGGCATAGAGGCGCCTATCTCCCTGTATTTTCCCGGATCGTGCAGATATTCCACGATCTCCGCCAGATTCTCCTTGGCCTCATCCTCGCCTGCCACGTCGGAGAATTTTATCCCGTCTGAGGATTTTACATATACCTTTGCGTTGCTCTTGCCCAGATTAAACATCAGGGAATTGCCACCGCCGGCCTTGTCCATCAGCTTCTTTGACATATACTGCCCGATCCCGATAAAAATTACCAGCGGCAATACCCATGACACCAGCAGGCTCAACAGCGGCGAGGTCTCCTTCACGATCTCGCTGGAGAAGGTAGCCCCTGACTCATACAGGCGCTCCGTACGGCCGGGGTCATCCATCAGGCCGGTCTTATACACATTCTCCCCGGATTTGTCCGTGAAAACGATCTGGTTGTCCTCAATCTCCACCTGACCTACGTTTTTTTCCTCCGTCATGGACATGAAAGTGCCGTAGTCCACTTCCTTTACCTCCGCCTGGACAAGGTACGGCAGGGCAAACAGGTTGAACAACAGCAGCGCCAGCAGCGCTATGCCGTAATAAACGGCAAGTGACTTTTTTGGTCTTTTGACCTCATTCATTATCCCGTCACTCCTTTTGAGGGGCTGTCCGCAAACAACCGCGTATGTATACTTTTTAATCAGATTATTATAATTCTGCCGCTTCAAAAACGCAATTGAGAAACAGAACTTTCTATGAATTTTTAGGGCAAATTCTGTTAATTAACCAAAACGGCACACAGTTTTTTGCCTGTGCGCAGGTCTGAAAAACCGCCGCGCCATGCCCTGAAAACCATGTGCCGAATTGCAATTCAATTGTCTGCCGGTCTGCCCTGATACGGGCTCCCTGCCATGGCGTCTCTCCGGTGAACCTTCTTTCATTCCCGGCAGGTATATCGCCGGCACAGGCAGTCAGATGTCGTCTTGGTCCTCTCCAATAACGCCTATACAGTCTATCAGACTTTGTACGTCCTTTGCGATAAGCCCCTGCATGGACTCCTTATATCTGAGAAAGTCGATCCGCCCGGCGGCCTCTCGTATCTTTCCGCGCAGCTCCGGCTTATATATCACCACCTCATGCAGCGCTGAGAGCGCCTGCCGCACCGCCGTGGGTCTGTCATCGTTTAATATGCGCAGGGTCTTCCCAAGATTTTTATCCAGAAGCTTCTCTCTGTCCCAGCGGGCCTGCCTGCAAAAAAGGCGAAAACCCCGCACGCGCACGGCATATTTGTCGCTCTCTGTCATCAGGGCAAAGCTCTCGGTCTGCGGATAGAATACATCTGTGGCCTCGGACAGTCTCCCCATCTCCAGCAGCGCACCATAGGCCTTTCTGTCATCCTTGCTGTCCAGCATAAGCAGCAAAAAGGCCGCATCCTCAGCGGCGGCATCTGAAGCGCAGACTCTCTTTCCGCCTGCCGGTTCACCGGCCGCGCTGCCCTGCACGGTCATAAATGATACTCTGTTTTTTGAAAGTCTGCCACCCGCGAAAACGTAACTATCCATCCACGTGTCAAGCTCTGTCATATATACTCCCCGCCGCATTCCCGGAATTTTCCCGCTCTGCCGCTTTTTCAGGCATAATAGTATCAGGTCATTATAGCACCCTGTCTATTTGGAATCAACGGCTTATTTAATGATATATTATCCCATGCCTTTCATATACGCCCATTGTTTACCCGCCGGCTCCGCCTAAATACAAAGCGGGCGGCTGAAAATGGCGCAGCTGCCGACGCCTGCAAAAAAACGGCAGGGTCAGTATGACAGCAGCTCATCGCCTGTCGGCCTCCTCCATTGCGGCGAAAGTGCGGTACATATTGTCGTTAGTCAGTTTTTTCAGCATCGTCACAAATTATGAGTTGCTCTCCTTCATGCCGTCTGTAAACCACTGCTCAAGCATCCCAAAAAACGCCATTGTGTAGTATTGGCGCACATACCCTATCTCCAGCGGAGACAGGTGCAGCGTGGTGTTGTGCTCGCGCTCAAAGATCTCCGCCGCGGAGCGAATAAACCTTGTCATAGCTTTGTCGAAAAGGCGGTTCAGACAAAGGCGAAACTCCGGGGCATAGCGGGAGGCGTAGATCGCGTACAGCCACGAACTCTCTCTGCGCACATAGTCCATAGCATCGGAAAAGACCCCCATCCACGTCAGCGGCGTAATGCTGTCCCGCTCAACAACGGATGCAAAACCCTGAGTATACATCCAGTTTATCAGGTCGGAGATATTGTGATAGTGGTAATAAAAAGTCTTGCGGTTCACGTTCGCCTTATCCACCAGATCCTGAACGGTAATATCGTTCAGGTTTTTTTCGCCATAAGCGCCTTCAGCGCCTGGGCCATAAGCTCTTCACTGTATCTTGACATTGTTCTCACCCTAAAAGTTTATTTGCACACTTTGTGCACACTGTCCCTAAATAGGTACATTATACAATGATGCCCCATTTACAGCAATCGCAAATTTGTTAATATTAAATCAAGCAAGTCCCGATGAAAAAAAGAAAGAAGGTAAAATGATGTCCGATAAATTCAAGGTCTCGGTTTTGGAGTGCGGGCGCGTGATATTGCCCTC
>CAYFSB010000099.1:1714-3520 GCA_964345655.1 uncultured Oscillospiraceae bacterium | reverse complement strand
GAGGAGGGGGAGTTTTATCCTTTCTGCATGATAACTTATCTGCGGAAGAAGGACAAGCTTATCAATTTCCCGGCCTTTACCTTTCTCATCCAGTGTCCCAACGGGAAAAAGATCGTATACGACACTGCCTGGAGCAGCATGGTTAGGACTCATCCCTGGCGCAACATGGCTGCCTCTCATCTTGTGGATCAGCCTATTTTGCCCGCAGGTCAATGCGTCAACGAGCGTGTGGCGGAGCACGGATATAAAAACGAGGATATAGACTATGTGATCCTCAGCCATATGCACATCGACCACGCCGGCGGTGTAAGGGATATGCTGGGGGCGAAAAAGTTTCTGGTGTCAGCGGAAGAGTACAGTGCGGCCTATAAAGGCGGCATAGCCAGCTATGCAGGGATATATCCGGCAACAAAATAATTATCATGGAGGAGAAGCTATGAAATTTCTGACTGACGAGTGGCGCGAGGCCTTTGAGGCTCTGGCGCTGGATAAATTCTCCGAGGAAAATACGCCTACGGAGCTGACTGTAAAGCTGGTGGAGTGCTATGAAAATGTGCCCCAGCTTGGTGGGAGCGACTTTTGGCATATGTACGATTTGGAAGACGGTGTTATTGATGAACTGGACCATGGGACGGATAAGTCCTCTATTCCGGCGGACGCCGATTTTGTGACCTTCTGCACCTACGATATTGTAAAAAAGATAATGACAGGCGAGGTATCCACACCGCGGGCAATGCTCTCCGGCGAGATAAAGATGAAGGGCAACACTGTAAGAGCTATGAAAATGCTTGAGACCTACAATATTCTTCAGGATCTGAAGCGTCTGAACGGAGAAACGGAGTGGTGAGAAGATGAAATATCCGGAACTTTTCAAGCCCTTCAATATTGGCTCCTGCCAGGTCAAAAACCGTGTGGTAATGTCCGCAATGGACACAAAGCACGAGGGAGAAAACTACATCTGGTCCGACGAGACTATAAACTATTACATAGAACGCGCCAGGGGCGGTGTCGGACTTATACACACCTATGCCTGCTACTGTGACAGCCATGTTGAAAACGGCCCTGCGGTGGACTCTCCGTTTTCCGACCCTGTACGATGCCGGCAGCAGCTCACAAAGCTGATCGACGGCGTACACAAATACGGCTGCAAGCTTTTCGTACAGCTCTGGAGCGGTTTTGGCCGCATTGCATTCCCAATGGCCATGGAGGGCGACCTGGTCTCCGCATCGGACAATCCCAACCTCTGGGATGAGACTATCATGTGCCGGGCATTGACTGTGGACGAGATACACCGCATCATCGGCTCCCATGCCTCAGCGGCAGCGCTGTGCAAAGACTGCGGCGCGGACGGCGTGAACATTGTCGCCGCCTATGGCGGCTATCTGGGCGATCAGTTCTCCATGGAAATATTTAACCGGCGCACCGACGAATACGGCGGCAATCTTGAAAACCGCGCCCGCCTGAACACCGAGATAATCCGGGCAATCAAGAGCGCCTGTGGGGAGGACTTATATCTGCTGGGCAAGCTGGGCTTTGACAACACCTATGCCATCGCGGTGCCGGAGTCTCTGGCGGAGCGGTATTCTCTCCAGACCGTAAGCCAGCTTGTACCCATAGCAAATCAGTTTGTGTTCGGGGCCGAGCACGAGTTTTTCACTCAGGAGGGCAGCATGAAATACACCTCCGCGGGCAGCCCGGCGGAGGAATCGAGCATCATCCGTATGCCCGCCGCGCCGCAGACGTTGGCTATCTCGTGCGGGTCGGCGAAGACCGCCGTCGTGCCGTGCGGCAGCGCGGCGCGGACGA
>CAYFSB010000099.1:0-1704 GCA_964345655.1 uncultured Oscillospiraceae bacterium | reverse complement strand
TCACCGAGTTTTACGGGCTGAACTTCAAAGACTACGTGTCGGTGGATGTGAGTCTGAAATACGCGGCCATTGGAAACGGCAGCTTTGATGTGACCGAGGTCTTTGCCACCGACGGGCTTAACCGGAAGGCAGGGCTCAAGGTCCTTGAGGACGATCAAAGCTTCTTCCCCGACTATAACGGGGCGCTGCTGGTGCGAAGCGATACCTTTGAAAAGTTTTCATCCACCGCGCCCAATCTGGAGCAGGTACTCTCCACACTGGAGGGGCAGATCTCCAACGAGGACATGGTGGAAATGACCTATCGTGTGGACGTGCTGGGTGAGAGCGTAGACGATGTGGCCGCAGATTTTCTGATGACCCGCGGCCTGATCTCCGGCTGAGCCAGCCGTCCCCTACACTGATTTCTCCAGCCGCAGGCCTTCCTTTGCTTAAAAATATACTGGAATAATTTTCATATTTTGTGACAAGGTCACTGAATAAAGAATTTAACGCTGATAGAATAAACACAAATCTTATTCAGGTCTGTTCTTGCCATCATTGCGGCAGAGCGGAGCAGAAAGAAAAGAAGGTGAAAGATGAAATACGTATGTCCGATCTGTGGCTATGTCTATGATGAGGATAAGCAGGGCGTACCCTTCTCCAGTCTGCCCGAATCTTGGGTCTGCCCGGTGTGCAAGGCTCCCAAAAACGTTTTTGCACCCCAGCAGCCGGCAGAAAAAATCGTTTCCCCGGCGGTAAAGGCGCCGGTACATATTGAGGAGGACATGAAGCAGCTCTCAGTCGGTGAGCTGTCGGTTCTGTTTTCCAATCTGGCACGGGGCTGCGAAAAGCAGTACCGGGCTGAGGAGGCGGGCCTCTTTACCCGCATCGCGGAGTATTATGCCGCGGCTGCCCCTGAGGTACCCGGCGGAGATATGGAGATGCTCTCCAGTCTTCTGCTTAAGGATCTGAACGAAGACTATGCTGCCGTGGAATCCGCCGCCGCCGAAAAGGGCGACCGGGGCACGCTGCGTGTCTGTGTGTGGGGTCAGAAGGTCAGCCGGATGCTCAGTGCGCTCCTGGCGCAGTACGAGCGTGAAGGCGAGGCGTTCCTATCCGGCACCCAGGTCTGGGTGTGCACGGTCTGCGGCTTTATCTATGTGGGCGACAGCGCCCCGGAGCTGTGCCCGGTATGCAAGGTGCCCAGCTGGAAGTTTGAGAAGATAGAGGGAGGTGCCCGCGCATGAAGAGAGTAGCTGTAAGAAATCTGCGTCTGTGCACCAAGGACTGTCTGTGTCTCTATGTGTGTCCCGTAGGCGCCACCGACACCGAGAACAGCATAATAGATGTGACAAAGTGCATAGGCTGCGGCGTGTGTGCCGATGCCTGCCCCAGCAAAGCCATATCCATGATGCCCGCCGAGCTTCCGCCTCAGCAGGTCAAGGCGGAGACTGTGGTGGCCGCAATGAACAAACTGACCGCCAGCAAGGCAAAGGAAGAGCAGATAGCAAAGCAGCTGGCCGCCGGTGCGGAGGCAGACGGACTGCGCAGGCTCATGACCGCCGCAGCCAAGTCCTGTCGGCTGGTAAACGAAGATCTGCTGCGCGAAGCGGGCTATATGCTGCCCCAGAGCTCGGACGCGCAGAACCTGCTTAAAGAAGGGCTTGCATCCCCCACTGAGGGGTTCCCTGTTGAGGCAGCCAGAGCGCGGCTTGAAAAAATAGA